>JALHSU010000077.1 GCA_022865345.1 Candidatus Zixiibacteriota bacterium | reverse complement strand
TTTCTGGGGAATTTTCCGGGAGCAGTATCTGGACAAGAGCTTATGGTTCATCCCGGTGCTTTTGGGTCTATTAGGGGTAGTAGAGTCGATAAGAAGAGTTAAGGGTATTGGCTGGATGCTCCTTTTCCTGGTATTAATCTCCTCGATAGGGTTGATACTCTATCTGAACTTTGGAGATGGGACCAAGTCCAACCCCCTGACCGGAGAGATAGAGCGTTTAGAGGTCAGGGATAGAGACTACTTTTTCACCCCGGCATTCGTCTTTTTTGCCCTGCTAATGGGTTTGGGGATTTCCAGACTCATAAGTTATCTGGGCGAAGCTTTTACGAAGTTAGGCAAGTTAGGAACCAGGAGTTTTGTTTACGGGTTTTCGGCAATCTTTCTTTTTGCACCTCTGATGCCTTTAAATCGCGGGCTGCACTCTCCCAATAACCGGCGAGGCGATTATCTACCGTTCGATTATGCCTACAATATCCTTAGCTCCTGTGACCGGGATGCTATCATCTTCACCAACGGTGATAACGACACCTTCCCTTTATGGTTTATCCAGCAGGTGGAGAAATTCAGGACGGATGTTAGGGTGATAAACTTGAGCCTGCTCAATACGGACTGGTATATCCTGGAACTTAAGAATAAATGGAATGTCCCGATCAGTTTAAGAGACGAGCAGATAAAGTGGGTAGATACCAGACGCCCGGATGGCACCATCATCTCCCTTCCACGGGAGACGTATTACGACCCCTTAAGAGGAACTAACCATTACCTTTTCAGCTATTATGATGAGAAAAACAAAAAACTAATCCGGGTCCAAGACCTGATGATCGAGAATATAATTATGACGAACCAGTGGAAGTACTCCATAGTTTTTTCCTCCACCGTTCCTCCGGATGGCAGAATAAATCTTGATACTCACCTGAAAAAAGCCGGTTTTGCCTTGAAACTTGTGCCGGAGGAAGGAAAGTTAATGTATGATGTGGACCTGTACCATAAGCTCTTATGGGAGGTCTACAAGTACCGGGGTTTAAACGATATGAAAGTCTACAAGGATGAAAACGCCATTGGAATGCTGATCAGTTATCCGGAGATGTTTATCGAATTGAGTAATGTCTATTTAACCGGTGGAGATAAAGGAAAAGCCATAGCTGAGCTGGAAAAAGCCGTCCAGGTATATCCGGATTATTACCGTACCTATTCGATCTTAGCTGATCTGAACAGACAGGAAGGAAAAACTCAAGAAGCTGATGCCCTTTTGAAAAAAGGTGAGGAACATCTCAGAAAGCTGTATGACTCAAATCCCCAGCTTTTGTATCTTCAGTATCTGGGCCTGTTCTATATTGGTCAGAGAAGAATTCAGGATGCAGAGAATACCTTTTATCAGGCTTATCAGATAAGCCCGGATAACGACATCAACTTCCGGGCTCTTTCGGACCTCTATATTATGAACAAGAAATATAGCCAGTCGCAAAAAATCCTGGAGAGATGGGTGCAGGACCATCCAAATGACCCCACCGTCAACGATGTCCTGCAGAAATTAAGAAACATTAGATAAGTTTCTAATGATGCTTCAATGTATCCAATCTTAAAAGGAGGGCCACAATGCGCTACAAAAAAAAAACATTATTGCAATTGTTTACGACTTTGACGGAACGTTATCCCCCCAACCAATGCAGGAATATGCAGTGTTGCCGGAACTCAACATTAAACCCAAGAAGTTTTGGGAGGAAGTTGCCAGGGTATCGAAGAGAACAAACGCTGATCAAATGCTTTGTTATATGCGATTATTGATAGAGAAAGCCGAAGGAGCGAAGGTAACGTTCAAGGATACCGATTTAAAAAAGCTTTCAGGGGAAATAGATTACTTCAAAGGAGTTAAGACACATTTCAAACAACTTAGAGACTACGTCAAAGCGAGAAGCAAAGGTCAGGCAAACTTGAGATTCTATTTGATATCTGCCGGATTGAAAGAAATACTTGATGGAATACCCATAAGAAAACAATTCGAGAGAATATTTGCATCTGAATATCATCATGATCCGTACGGAAAACCACTCTTTCCGAAAGTCCTGGTCAATGACACAATAAAAACACAGTATCTGTTTAGGATAAACAAAGGAAGAGAGTTATTGCATGAGAGGATTAACGAACATATGGCAGAGGAGGACAGGCCAATACCATTCAGAAATATAGTTTATGTCGGAGACGGCGAGACTGACGTACCTGGTATGACTGTAACCATTAAGAATGGTGGTCATGCAATAGCTGTATATAAACCTAAAAAGCGCAAGGCGAAAGAAACCTGCATAAATTTGCTTAGAGATGGGAGGGTTAATCATATAGCACCCGCAGATTTCAGAAAAAACTCTCAATTCATGGAAATCATGCGGCTCACCTTAGACCTGATTATTCATGACATTATTTACTCAAAATCCCTGTACAAACAAAAAAAGATTCTAAAGAAAAGATAGAATAGGCGGTCCTTAGAACACGGGAGTCGTAAATATTTATTTAGGCAGTTTGACCTCTAACTTGCCATCCTGTGAACCTTTTTCATGAAAAATAGTATAATCAAAATTTAATTCGGATAATTCTTTTTTAGCAGGCAATTCAACAGTAAAATCAAAATTATTAGGTCTGGATATTAACCATTTTGTAGTATCACTATAATATCCTATAAATTGATTAAGTCTATAACTCCAAGTTTGTGGGTCCGATAAAGAGTCATATGGAGTCCAACCTGAAGATTTGAAGTTAAATTTTTTAGGGACTTTTAGAATAAAATTGTTCTTTTCAGAAAATTGATCACCTTTGTTCAATATAGCAGGAATAATATGTATTTTATTACTATCAACCCTTTCAGCCTTATCTTTGAATAATATTAGATTTGGGCTTCTAGAGATTTCTTTCTCCCAACTTGCTTGAGTCTTTTTTAGGAGCTGTAGTTGTTTGTCACTGGCTTCGACGATTTCACTTAATTTCCTTTCATAAGAGATTAAGCTATTTGAAAACAAATCCACATCTTTTCTCAGCCCACCGATAGACGAGCTTAATTCCTTTTGCTGGCTTTCAACTACGTCTGTTAGATCCCTTATAGTAGAATCAAACTTATCGACACTCTGAGGTAGGGCTTTCATTTTATTCTCCACACTGGCAAAAAGTGTATCAAAATTTTTAAGGTGATTTTCAACATTAGATGAGAATTTTGCAGAACTCTTAAGATTCCATATACTGAGGCCTAAAGCCAGTACCAATAAAACTAGTTGTACGACTCGAAAAACAGTGTCCCATCTGTTTGCAGACTTGGGAAACATCCACTCTTTTTCCACCTCTGCTTTTTGGGATTTATTTTCTGAATTGTTTTCAAGTTCCATTTGTAAATTACCTTTGTAGTGTTTTAAGAATATTTCTAAAAGTGTTTCCATTATCTCATATTTTAAATTAATACCTTTCTATTAGAATGTGCAAGAAAAATTATTGTACGCCTACCATATTTTCAGGTTGGGCTAAAGTGGTAGGGGCACGACATATCGCGCCCCTACCTTTTACACAAGGTAAACCCACGTTGCCCACAACGTGGGTTTAATGTTTTCGTTCAAACTGATATTAGCCAGCTCTTTTTAAGCTTCGGGATGATAACATCCCACAGAAGCAGACTACTTATTTATGGTTTTGAGCTGTCGCTTACTAAGAGAACAACTTAATCGCCGACTCCAGCAGAAAATAGAAAACCCCAGCAGTCAAAGCTGCTCCGGGAATGGTCAAAAGCCAGGCCCAGACGATTTTAATAGTGATTCCCCAACGTACCGCGGAAAGACGTTTGGCTGCTCCAACCCCGGAAATGGCTCCGGTGATGACATGTGTGGTGCTAACTGGCACACCCAGATGAGTAGCCGTGAAAATGCTAATGGCACTCGCAGTTTCAGCACAAAAACCATCAATTGGCCTTAGTTTGGTTATTTTCTGACCCATGGTCTTCACTATACGCCAGCCACCTGACAGGGTTCCTAAAGCTATAGCGGCATGTGCACTCAACACCACCCAGAGAGGTATGTGAAAGGTCTTGATAAGTCCAGCCGAAAACAACAAGCTGGCTATAATCCCCATAGTCTTCTGTGCGTCATTCCCTCCGTGACCCAGACTATACAGACAGGCTGAGACTAATTGCAAACGACGTGACCACTTATCAATGGAGGCAGGGGTCTTTTTATGTACAATCCAGGTGACTATGACTATGAAAATCAGTCCTAAAACTAAGCCCAGGGTTGGCGCAAGAAAAAGGAAGATAATGGTCTTGGTCCAGCCGCTGAGGATGATGACTTTAAAGCCGGCTTTGACAATGGCTGCTCCAGCATAGCCACCGATCAAAGCATGGGAGGAGCTGGTAGGTAGTCCCAGATACCAGGTGAAAAGGTTCCAGCTAATTGCGCCGATCAATCCCGCGAATATGAGCCTTGGCGTGACCACGCTGATATCGATCATCCCCTTGCCGATGGTTGTAGCTACCGCGGTGCCGAAGATCAGAAACGCCACGAAATTAAAAAAAGCCGCCCAGACCACAGCCTGGCGGGGTGTTAGAACCCGGGTGGAAACAACCGTAGCGATGGAATTAGCCGCATCGTGCAGCCCGTTGGTGAAATCAAAAGCCAGAGCAACCAAAATAATGAAGATGACAAAGATTAAACTTAACATACGAGACCTGCTCTATTTGACAAGTATCCCTCCTTTGGAGTCTGGCTCGTTGGACTGGATGCGGGCACGATTTCCGAGCCATCCTGAATTTGCATTCGCCTGATCAAATCTTTCAGTACCTAAGCATTTTTCACCACGATACTCTCGATCACATCGGAGATATTCTCACAATGGTCAGCCGCGGTCTCCAGTCTTCCGTAGATCTCCTTCCACTTGATAGCCATTCTCCAGTCGGGCTCCTCGTCCAGCAGTTTGCCTACCTTCGCCTGGGTGATCTGGTCTGCCTCGTTTTCCAGGCTGTTTATCTCCACACAGAAGGGATGAAGGTTTCTGAAATGCTTGAGATCGGAAACCGCTTTTTCTATCTCCACTGTTGCCTTATAGATTATGTTCACCAGCTGGATGCACTCCAGGGTCGGTTTTTCGATTTTGAAATTTAACAGGCGGCTCGATATCCCCTCGATCGCATCCAAAACGTCATCTAACTCGCTGGCAAGCTGGTGAATGTCTTCCCGGTCCAGTGGCGTGACGAAGGTTTTGTTCAGACTGTCAATGATCTGATGTATGTTCCTGTCGCCATCATGCTCGATCTCTTTTATATCTCTTACCTTTCTTTCCACGTCCGTGTAGTTCTCCACTAAGTCTTTTAAAGCCTCAGCTCCCTTTAGAACGCAATGGGCTAACTCCTTGAGCATCCCGAAGAACTTGTCTTCCCTGGGCATAATTCCAAACATGATTCTCCTCTCTTTCACTTCTGTAGTTGCCCGATTCATCGGGCTAATTTGCTTGATAAATCAAGCAACTACAATTTCTATGTAGTTGCCCAATTTATTGGGTCCATTTGGACTCGATAAATCGAGCACCTACAAACCTCAAAAATGTTTCCTGACCAATTCTCTAAACTCCTTAAAAACTTTGAGTTTTCTTTTCCCAACAAAAGCCAGAATCAGCTCCACATACAGCCAGAAGAGATAAACCCAGGTTATCTCCTCCCTCAGAGACGGTATTACAAATTGTGTAAACCACAGGCCAAAAAGGCCCAGAGCCTCGTACCAGCGGAACTCCATATTGGCTAAAAGGACCATCCCCAGAGCTGATTGAGCAATGGTCAGGAAGATCTCCACTTTCTGATGAGAATCAAAATGGATAACCGAGACTTTTCCCGCACTTATGGAATAGACGATCGGGATCATCGCCACCAGCACGGTCCACTGGTTGATATTGGAGGAGATCATATTCATCAGAGCCATTGGGGCTTTTTTTACGGTCCTTGCCCAGTTAAAAGCAGTGACCTTTTCCGGGAACTCAGACAGAAAAGGGGAAACCCACTGGATGAAGACGAATTGAGATACCCCCAAAAAAGTTGCCAGGGCTAACATACTACGCAGGAAAGGCTCTGCCACTAAACAGAGCCAGACCCCGCCAATGATGAAAAGAAAAGCTATGGAAAGGTCTCTTCTCAGCGGTTTCTGGCTTAAGATCCAGCGGGGTATCCTGCCTGCTTCTTCGATTTTCTCCTGATCCTGAGCAGGGATCTTCCTTAAAATATATAGATATCCTACATACATCAGAAAAAGTATCACCGAATCGAAAAGCGAAAGGGTGCCTTTTAGAACTATGATGACAAAATATAGAATGGGCGGGAGAAGCCCTAAGACCTCAACTGCATGCTCGCCGTCCAGCTTTATATTTAAGAGCCTTTTCTCCCCGGGTTTTCTTTTTCTGAAGAAAACTGTGGTGAAATAGATCATAGGCCAGCCCAAGCCCACCAAAAGGCGCAAAGAACCAGTGAAATTGGCAGTAACCAGGTGAACTTTCTGTGGATCAGTCCCTGCCTCCCAGGCAATGACTGCCTCCACTGCGAATTCAGGCAAAGTCTGCAGCCAGGCTAAAATAGCTAAGGCTAAACCCTGGGAGAATAAGAACTGGGCCGCCTCAGCTGCCCAGCCGATGACTAAAGCTGATAGGAGAATTGAAGGGAAGGTCCAGACAGCAGCTAAGGCTTTAGCTTTAATTGAAGCGGCAGTGGTGATTGTTTCTTTTAGCATCTTGAGATTCTATTTTTCCTTGAAGTTAAACTTATCCGGGGAAGCAATCCCTCCGGACACAAAAAACTCTATCCCCTCTTCCACTGATATATCTAAAAAGGTAACCTCATCCTCTTTAAAAAGAAGTGTCCAGCCAGTGAAGGGAGTTGGGGTTGAAGGGATAAAGACCGCTAAAAGCTCTTCGTTTTTAAAATTAACCCTATTAGTAACAAAACCTAAGGCAAAAATTCCCTGTCTGGGGAACTGGATCAGAACAACCTGCTTGAATCCCCTTTTATCTGCAACCGTCAAGCTTTCCACTAATTGCTTGGCAGGTCCATAGATTGTTCGGATAACCGGGATTTTGTTGAAAAGAGATTCTGCATAAGAGACCAAACGCGAAAAAATCAGGCTGGAGGCAAAAAGTCCGGCAAAGAAAATAAGGATCAAGGTGGCTAAAAGCCCGGTACCAGGGAAATTAAAACCTATAAGTTTATTGATTAAGGGAGAGAGAAGCCCGTCCAGACCTAAAAATAAGAAACGTAATACCAGATAGGTGATAATCAAGGGAACGATGATCAGTACGCCGGAAAGAAAATAGTTTCTTAGAGCCTTTACCATTTTATGTCAGGAAAAAGTTACCTCCCATATAATTCCTTCTAAGTTATTCTTTTTCATCTTTTTGTCAACTAAATTTGAACAAAAAATTTCTGTTAGTCGGACAGGGGGTGGCACCCTCAAACTTGTTTGAGGGTGAAGAGAGGTTGTCAAAACATCCACAAAGCAGGTTTGTGGAAACCACACGATCGACCCTACAGGAAAGGGCAGGGAGAGGTTTTTTGTAGAGACGCATCGCATGCGTCTCCCTTCTCGTCGAGGATGTCATCATCCTCGACACAATCTGAAGCCCTGGCGGATGATAACATCCGCCAGGAGCGAAGTGTGGCACTCTCAAACCCCGTTGTGCTTGCCAGGTCCCCTGACCTGGCAAGTTGACATTATGAATCTTCCCCGACGAGCACGTATTTTTTTCTTAATTTCAAAATATTTATCTAAATATTGGCTGAATTCTGCTTGACCGTCCCTCTAAATAAATATCTCTAACATATATATATCTCTATATATTCTATTTCTTGTCCATATTTGGTGGACAAGTGTCTGATTCCACAAATTATGGAATCAGGTTGTCCATATTTGATGGACATCCATTGTCCATCTTTGATGGAACTGGTCTGAATCTGCCGACGACGACGGGTGGACGGGTGGCACCCTCAAACTTGTTTGAGGGTGAAGAGAGGTTAACAAAACATCCCCAAAGCAAGTTTAGGAATGCCACACAGCAATTTATATATGAACTGGTAGGCCTGTAGGTCAACCATCCGAAGGTAGTTGACTAATCTCTGGGCGAGGGAACCTCGCCCCTACCAAACAAAATCTGTACTCCCCTTTGCCCGCAAGGTGGGGCTATAGCGTACCCACGTTGAGGGCAACGTGGGTTTACCGAGTTCGTAGAGACGCATCGCCATGCGTCTCCAAAAATTTCGTAGCCCGACGAAAATCAAACGTCCGGGATAAACCCGGACGCAACAATCAATACTTAAAAACCAGCGCTGCCTGGGAGGCAAGGTTGAGGAAGGGATTGGGGAAAAGGCCAACTAAAATGACACCTATGATACAAATCAACAAAGCCAGTTTTATCCCGAAGGGCAAAAAGATTTTCTCTCCGCCTTCTTTCTTATTAAAATACATCTCCCTTATCACGTCCACATAGTAATAAAGCGAGATCACGCTGGTCAAAACCGCTATAACCACTAACCAGATCAGATTTTTTTCAATCGCAGCAGCAAAAAGGAAATATTTCCCCACAAATCCAGCTAAAGGAGGAATTCCCACCAAGGAAAGTAGGAAGATCATCATCAAAAAAGATAAAGTCGGAGAAGTCCGGGAAAGACCTGAATAGTCTTTTATCTCAGAGGAGCCGGTTTGAAGCTCAAATGCGATTGCCACCACAAAGGCGCCTAAGTTGGCAAAAAGGTAAGCTAAGGTGTAAAAGGCAACTGAGGAGACTCCTCTCTCAGATATTGCCACTAAACCGACTAATATGTATCCCACCTGGGCAATAGAGGAATAAGCTAACATCCTTTTGATGTTGGTTTGAAGCAGAGCGATTATATTCCCGATGATCATACTCAAAGCCGCTAAGACCGCGACAATGGTGACCCAGTCCGGATTATAGACAGAAAATGATTCAAAGAAAACTCGTAAGAAAGCCACCAGACCTGCGGCTTTGGACCCAACTGAAAGAAAAGCGGTGATGGGGGTAGGTGCGCCTTCATAAACATCCGGCGCCCACATATGAAAAGGAACCAGAGCCAATTTGAACCCGAACCCGGCGATGAAAAATATAAAGGAGAGGAAAAGACCTGGACCAATCGGACCTATCTGCAGATAATCGACCATCAGTCTGGTTTTAATCCCCAGAAGAAAAGTGGTTCCGGTTATACCGTAGATTAAGCTGATGCCATAGAGCAGAATGGCTGAGGAGATTGCCCCTAAGAGCATATATTTCAACCCTGCCTCTGCGGATTTTCTATCCGGTTTTAAGTAGGCAGCTAAAACGTAAAGCGGGATCGTAACCAGCTCCAGGGAAACATATAAAAAGATTAGCTCCCTGGCAGATGAAAGAAGCATCATCCCCACCGTAGAAAAGAGAATCAGGCCGAAGAACTCGCCCTTGAAAGCTCTGAATTTGGCTACGAAGTCAATGGAGACTGAAATTGCCAAAAATGCAGACAAAAGGAAAACCAGTTTGAAAAACAAACTCAAAGAATCATAAGAATAAGCCTTTCCGAACATCTCTCCCTGGGCTGAGAAGAAAAGCAGGATGATCGTAATTAAAATCCCTAAAAGCGAAAGGTAACCTAAATTCTTTCTCTTCTCCTCTTTTAAGAAGAAATCGACTACGAAAATTAAAATCGCCCAGAGGAGGAGAAAAACTTCTGGAAAAATCGGCATGAAGTACAATCAAACCTCCGAAAGACATTTGGTAGTTATTGGTTCATAGTTCATGGTAAAAAATTAACCGGTTACCAGATGGACGATATTTTCTAAGGTCGCCCGAATCATATCAGCTAAGGGAGAAGGGTAAACCCCGACTCCGATCATCAGGATGGCAAGAGGGATAACCGTAAATAGTTCCCTGCCGCTTATCTCGGTTAAAGCTTCCCATTTGGTATTGAAAGTTCCTAAAAACATCTTCTGGATCATCCGCAAGAAGTAAGCTGCTGTTATCACCACGCCTAATACCGCTAAGGCAACTATCACCTTGAAGACCGGGAATGAGCCGATGAAAACCATAAATTCGCTTATGAAACCTGAAAGACCCGGCAGCCCTAAGGAACCCAGACAGAATAAAATCATTATCCCCGAATAAACCGGGATTTTTATCCATAAGCCGCCAAAAGCATCTATGTCCCTGGTATGAGCCCGGTCATATAAAACCCCGACTAACAAGAACAGGGCGCCAGTAATCAGCCCGTGAGAGAACATCTGGAAAACGCAACCGGAAACGCCGGTAACTGTCAGGGCAGAAATACCAAGTATGCAGTAGCCCATATGGCTGACTGATGAGTATGCCACCATCTTTTTCAAATCTTTCTGAGCCATACAGACCAGGGCACCGTAGATGATATTGATTAAAGCTAACAAAGCTAAAGGTAAGGCATAATATAAAGCCGCCTTTGGGAACATCGGAAGGCTCACCCTCAGAAGTCCGTAGGTTCCCATCTTTAATAAAATTCCAGCCAGGATGACTGAGACTGCTGTGGGTGCCTCAACGTGAGCATCCGGAAGCCATGTATGGAACGGGAAAATAGGGACTTTGATGGCAAAAGCCAGGAAGAATGCAACAAAGACTATAAGCTGAAACCCTCTGCCTAAAAGAGGTGCCTGGGAGATAAGCTCCATCATATTCAGGGTATGAGGCTGGGAGGTAAAATATAAAGCTAAAATCCCGATCAGCATAAAAACGCTTCCGAAAAGAGTGTATAAAAAGAACTTGATTGCCGCATATTCCTTTCTGGGACCTCCCCAGATCCCGATCAGAAAATACATCGGGACCAGCATCACCTCCCAGAAGATGTAAAATAAGAAGAAATCCAAAGCCGCAAATACTCCCATCATCCCGACTTCCAAAAGCAGGAAGAAAGCGAAATACTCCTTCACCCTGAAATTTATGTTAAAGGAGGCGATTACCGACAAAAAGGACAAAAGCGCGGTTAGAAAAAGCATCGGCACTGAAAGCCCGTCTGCTCCTAAAAAATAAGTCACTCCTAAGGAGGGTATCCAGTTATGCTTTTCCACAAACTGCATAGCTGAGGTCGAGGAGTCATAATGGGCTAAAAGGAAAAAGGAGAGGACCAGAGGGATGAAGGAAAACAATGCGGATGCCCAGCGAATGGCCTGAACCTGCTCCTTCCTTAAGAGCAGCACTGCGATTATTCCCAAAAAAGGGATGAAGATCATATAAGAAAGTATTGGAAAGTTCATATCAGCATTTTCCTCCTGATTTTTTTTTCATTTAAAAAATCTTCAAAAGAATGATCAAGACGATCCCGAAAAAGATGATAAAGGCATAATTCTGTAACTGCCCGGTCTGAACCCTTCTTATGCCTGCACCGGTTCCCCTGACCACGTACCCTAAACCGTTGACTGCCCCGTCCACGACATAGGTATCGAAAAGCTCCCAGAACCAGGATAAGAACATGGTGAAATTCCCGGCCGCATTCACCAGCCAGTCTATGACCCCCTGGTCGAATTTTTTGAACAGGAAATCGGCCAGCTTGAATAACGGTCTTATGATGATGGCATTGTAAAGCTCATCAAAATAATATTTGTTGTATAATAACTTGTGAATGGAAGAGAACCTGTCCTTCAGCCTTTCAGCCGAGATCGTCCCCTTGTAATAGATGACGTAAGCTAAATAGATCCCGGACAAAGCCACCAGAGTGGCAACTATCATCAAAATAAGGTTCGGCTCTAAATGATGGACCTCGTGATGATAGACAAAAGAGGAATATCCTTTTGAAAACCAGGGTATTCCCACCCATCCAGCGAAAATTGAAAGGAAAGCCAAAATCACCAGGGGAACTGTCATCACTTTCGGGGACTCGTGCGCATGCTCGAATTTGTGCTGGTCTCTTGCCTTTCCATAGAAGGCGATAAAGCACAGCCGGAACATATAAAATGCGGTCATAAAGGCAACTGCCAGACCAACCAGCGCAAAGATCGGGCTTTTGTTCCAGGCAAGGAGCAAAATCTCGTCTTTGCTCCAGAAACCAGACAAGGGGAAGATTCCGGCTAAGGAGAGGGACCCGAGGATAAAGGTTATGGCAGTAGTCCGCATTTTCAGATATAACCCTCCCATCTCCCAGATGTCGTTGGTGTGCATCGCATGGATCACGCTTCCTGCTCCCAAAAACAGGAGAGCTTTGAAAGAAGCGTGGGTCATTAGATGAAAAGTCCCGGCAGTGTAACCTCCCAAGCCTAAAGCCATAATCATATAACCAAGCTGGCTTATGGTAGAATAAGCCAAGACCCTTTTTATATCGTTTTGCACTAAAGCAATGGATGCAGCTAAAAAGGCGGTAAATGCTCCAATGATCGCTACGACCAAAGATGCAGGAACAGAAAGCGCATAAATAGACATCAGCCGGGCAACTAAATATACCCCGGCAGCGACCATAGTTGCCGCATGGATTAAAGCGGAAACCGGAGTAGGACCTTCCATTGCATCCGGCAGCCACACGTGCAAGGGAAACTGGGCAGACTTACCTACTGCTCCTCCGAAGATCAAGATGGCTGAAAGAGTCAGAAGAGCAGATGAGATGGCACCTGATTCAACCTGGTGGAATGCCTCCTGAAAATTCAGGGTGCCAACCGTGGTAGTCAAAAGGAATATCCCGACTAAAAATGCTAAATCACCTGTCCTTGTGGTGATGAAAGCTTTTTTGCCTGCATCTGAGGCGGTCTTTTTCTCAAACCAGAACCCGATCAGAAGATATGAAGTTAGTCCCACTAATTCCCAGAAGATGAAGATCTCAAAGAAATTGTTAGCTAAAACCAGACCTAACATCGAGAAGGTGAATAAGGATAAGAAGGAGAAATAGCGAGAGAATCTGGAATCGCCTGCCATATAGCCCACTGAATAGATCTGAACCAGCATCGAGACGACCGTCACAACCATTAGCATTACTGCAGTCAAAGGATCTATCAGCATTCCTGCCTCGACTATAAATCCGGGCAGGTCTAACCAGTTAATCTTGAATTCCGAGATCACAGGATTCTGAAGAACTGTGACCAAGACTATGCAGGATAGCACAAAAGATATAGCGACAGCTCCAATGGAAACCAAGGATGACAACTTTTTATTGTGTATGGTGAAAAATATGATAAAAACAAACGAGAGTAACGGAAAAAAAGGAATCAGCCAGCTATACGGTAACATAGAATTTTATTTACTCCTTACCATTTCATTATATTCACTTTGTCCACCTCCACCCCCTTATGCTGCCTGTAGATCAGGATGATTATCGCCAGACCAACAGCCGCCTCTGCTGCTGCTACGGTGATTACGAAGATGGAGAACACCTGGCCGGTTAGCCCTTCAGGGTTTATGAATTTAGCAAACGCCACGAAATTTATATTCACCGCATTGAATAAAAGCTCGATCGCCATCAAAATCCCGATGGCATTCCTGCGGGTCAAGACCCCGAATATCCCGATGCAGAAAAGCAGAGCGCTTAAAGATAAATAGTGATATAAAGTCAGCATCCTACTCCTTGCGCGCAATTATTATCGCGCCGATCAGAGCTGCTATTAAGACTAAAGAGACCACCTCAAAAGGCAAAACATAAGTGGTCAAAAGAGATTTTCCAATAGAGACAGTTGATTGTTCTTCTATTCCCTGGGTGCTTATCCTCCAGCTCGTGCGCCTTAAAACCGAAAGGGTAACTATTAAAAGCGTGCCCACGATTATGAGTCCTGGAATTACCTGTTCATTAGATTGCCTGATACTGGGACTATAAAGCTGGGCAGTCAGCATTATGGCAAAGATCAAAAGAACTGTAATTGCCCCCACGTAGATTAAGACCTGAACTGCAGCCACGAACTCGGCTGAAAGCAGAACATATATCCCGGCAATTGAGAAAAAGCAAAGGACTAAAAACAAAGCCGAATGAAAGATATTCTTCAGGCTCACCACCATAAAGGCAGAGCCCACGATCAATCCTGAGAGTATGTAAAAAATCGCTGTTTGTGTTCCGTTTTCCAGACTTAACTCCATTTATTATATTTGAAACCTTTGCCGATCTCGGCTAATCTTTCCTTTTTATGAGTAAGCTGTTTTTTATCGAAAGTCGAGAACTCGTATTTTGGAATCATTTTGATTGCATTGAAGGGGCAGGATTCCTCACAGATCCCGCAGTAGATGCAAAGACCGGCTTCGATCACGAACTCATCTGGCACTCTTTTGCCTTCCTCGTCCTTTTTCTGGGTGATCTGAATCGCCCTGACCGGACAATTGCGCATGCAGATCAAGCAGGCAGTGCAGTTTAACTTGCCGGTCTCAGGGTCAGAAAGTAACCCCACCATACCCCTGGACCGCTCCGGCATGGTCCATCTCTCTTTAGGATATTGAAGGGTTATGGCCGGTTTGAAGAAATACCTTATGGTGACCTTCATCCCTTTTAAAAGGTTATAAATTCCGTCAAAAGTTCTTTTGATGATGTTCATACTTTTAAGCTAAAAGCCCGGTTAAAATTAAATTTATAAAAGCTAACGGTAACAAAAACTTCCAGGCAAACCCCATTAACTGGTCGACTCTCAGGCGAGGGAAGGTCCATTTGAACCACATTATCACGAAAACCAAGAAGAAACTTTTTATAAAAAACCAGATCCAGGAGGGTAGAAGCGGCCCATTCCATCCACCCAAGAAAAGGGTGGTGGCAATGGCTGATACCAAGAAGAGGTTGGCAAATTCGGCAAAGAAAAACATTGCAAACTTCATCCCTGAATATTCTATATTGAAACCAGCTACTAACTCCTGCTCAGCCTCAGGTATGTCAAAGGGCACCCGGTTAATCTCCGCAATGGCTGCGACGATATAAATCAAAAAACCGACCGGCTGCCTGAAGATGTACCATTCCCAGATATGCTTTTGAGAATTCACTATGCTCTGCATGCTCAAAGTCTGGGACAAAATGACCACCCCCAGAATCGACAGGGTCAAAGGGACCTCATAACTTATGATCTGGGCAGCTGAGCGGAACCCTCCGAGAACCGAGAACTTATTGTTTGAACACCAGCCTGCAGTTAAAAGCCCGATAACCGTAAAGGTGGTTATAGCCAGTATATAGAGAATCCCTATGTTCAGGTCTTTGACTATTAGCCCTTTACCAAATGGAATGCAAATATAAGCCATAAAAGCCGAGACAAAAACTATGATCGGAGCAATAAGAAATCCGATTTTATCTGCAGTTTCCGGTGTAGTATCCTCCTTTAAGATTAATTTTATCGCATCGATAATCGTCTGCAGCCAGCCGTGCCAGCCGGTGCGCATTGGTCCAAACCGGGACTGCATATGCCCGGAGACTTTTCTTTCCCACCAGACCAAAAACAGGACCGAAAGAGACATAAAGGCAAGAATTATCACCGCCACCACCAGCATACTCAGAAGCTCAAAGATAGAATGGGGGATACCCCAGTTTGCGAAAAGGCTTTCTCCCCACAGGTAAATATTCTTAAAAAGCTGGCCTAACTCTAACATATTTTTTATCTGTCAACCTCTGGCAAAACCACGTCCAAACTTCCGAAGATCGCCACCAAATCAGCTATTTTCCAGCCGCGGGAGATGATAGGCAAAACTGTCAAGTTGGAAAAAGAGCCGGTTCTGATTTTCACCCTATAAGGTTTGGGAGAGCCGTCTGAGACTATGTAAAATCCCATCTCTCCTCTTGGAGCTTCAATCCTTAAGTAAACCTCTCCGGCTGGAGGTTTGAAAACTGCTGGGATTTTAGTCTTAATCGGACCCTCAGGTATACTCTCTATAGCTTGTAGCACAATCTTAGCAGATTCCCTCATCTCCTTTATCCTGACTACATATCTATCCCAGACATCCGAGTTTTCACCTGTCGGTATTTCAAATTTAAACCTATCGTAGATCGAGTAAGGCTCATCTTTTCTCAAATCCCACTTCAGCCCTGTTCCGCGCAAAGATGGACCTGTAACCCCGTTCTCGATTGCTGTTTTTTGATCTAATAATCCTACGCCTTTTGTCCGGCTCAGGAAAATCGGGTTCTGGGTGAGTATATCCTCATATTCATCCACCCTGGGCAAAAAATAATTGACGAACTCCTTTGCTGCAGGCACAAATTCAGGCGTGATATCCCTGGATACCCCTCCTACCCGCATATAGTTAAAGGTCATCCTCTGTCCGCAGACCATCTCAAACAGGTCTAGAATTTTCTCCCTTTCGCGGAAGCAGTAAAGGAATGGGGTTATGGCTCCCAAATCTAAAGAGAACGTTCCCAGCCAGATCAAGTGGCTAGCGATTCTATTCAGCTCAACCATTATTATTCTGATATATTCAGCCCTTTCCGGGACCGGGACATTGGCTAATTTCTCAATTGCCATACAAAAAGCCTGGTTGCAGAACATCGAGGAGACATAATCGATCCTGTCAGTATAGGGGATATATTGATAATAAGTCCGGTTTTCAGCGATCTTCTCCATAGAGCGGTGCAGATAGCCCACGTGAGGAACCATATCCAGAACCACCTCACCATCCATCTTCAAAAGCAGACGCAGTACCCCATGGGTGCTGGGATGCTGGGGTCCCATATTGACGAAAAACTCTTCAGTATATATCTCTGATACCTGTTCGTTCATTTTATATCCGGCAGTTTTAGAAAATCTTTTCCGGTCCAGTCTTTTCTCAAAGGATACCCCTCGTTCCAATCCTCAGGCAAAAGCAAAGGTCTTAAATCTGGATGGTTTTTGAATTTTATCCCGTAAAGTTCTGCTGTCTCCCTTTCATACCAGTCAGCTCCTTTCCAGACAGCGGTAACAGATTCAACCTCTGGATTATCTTTGGGCAGTTGAACCTTCAGGCTCATCTTATGCTTGTTGGAAAACGAAAACAGAAGGTAGACCATCTCAAACCTGTCAGGATAATCAGCCCCTGACATACAGGAGAGCAGATCAAAGCTAAGCTCTTTTGATTCTTTGACGAACAGGCACACGTCGAGAAGTGAATCTTTCTCCACAACAAAAGTAGGCTCAAAGCCAAGAATTTTAGCTTCTTTTAGCTTATCCGGAAATTTCTCTGTGAGTATTTTTTTAATCTCTTCTGGACTCATTTATTTCTAAGCCCAATCCTGAATTTTCTGCTTTTTTATCTTCTCCTGCAGTTTCAAACAGCCTTCCATTAAAGATTCCGGACGAGGAGGGCATCCAGGTATATAAACATCCACCGGGATTATATGGTCAACCCCTTTTTCCACGCTATAGCAGTCATATCTAAAAGGACCACCGCTGATAACACACCCACCCATAGCGATAACGTATTTCGGCTCAGGCATCTGGTCATAAAGCCTTTTTATGCGTGGAGCCATTTTTTTGGTTAAAGTTCCAGCCACAATCATTAAGTCTGACTGCCTGGGTGAGGCTCTGAAGAACATCCCGAAACGGTCAAAATCGTACCTGGATGCACCTGTTGCCATCAGCTCGACTGCACAGCAAGCAAGTCCGAACAAAAGATACCACATCGAGCTGGCGCGCGCATAGTTCAGCACATCGTCTAATTTTGCAGTTATGATAGCACCGCCCGGCAGCTTCTCCACGTAAACCGGGATTTTATTCATCACACCCATTTCAAAGCTCCTTTTCTCCACACATAAACTAATCCGAATATAAGGATAGCGATAAATATTAACATCTCAATGAAAGCAAAAAAACCTAAGCTCTTGTAGACCACAGCCCAGGGGAATAAGAAAACCACCTCGACATCGAAAATCACGAAGATTATGGCAAAAAGATAATACCGGACATTAAACTGAATCCACCCCTGCCCGATTGGCACCTCACCACATTCGTAATTTGCCTGTTTGACCGGGTTTGGTTTATACGGGGCAATAAGTTTCGAAAGAAGAAAGACAAAAAGGACGAAAACCACCCCGAATACCAGAAAAAGTCCTACAAAAGCATAATCGCTTGGCATATTAATTAAACAGGATAAAATTAGTCTTGATTATTGATAACATCTATGATACGCAAAAGGCGTTAAAATATATGAGGTTTCTCCACACAAGTGAAATCCTTCACAAGTAAAATTCTTAGTAAAAAACACCAAAAAAACTTTTTGTCAAGTCATTTTTACAATTTTTCGCCCTCTCCTCTTAGGAGAGGGCAAGGGTGAGGTCACAAAAGTAGAGACGCATCGAATGCGTCTCTGCAGATGTAGGTCGGGTAGCTAACGCAACCCGACCTGCCTTCTACTATCAACAACATTTGATCCCTCCCTACCCTCAAGGTGGGACGACCGACCCATGTTGAGGGCAACATGGGTCTACCTGTTTGAAGGAGTTCGTAGTGTGTAGCGTCCCGTATTAAGGCGGGACGAGAAAAACATCCGGGATAAACCCAGACGCTACGTGCTGGTAAAACAGGCATTTCCTACGGATCCGTTAATAGGACCTGCTTGTTCCCTCTGGTCAGAGAGCGAAGCCTGGCGCCCTACGGGCGGGCTGGCTCGTAGCCACAGGAATGTCTGACCTACCTGTTTAATGCAACCTGTAGCACCTATAGGGGCACGGCGCGCCGTGCCCCTACAAAAAAACGCCGAATCCTCATTGACAAAATATAATAAAATATTATCTTATTTTTGAAACTAAGGTTCTTTATTCCGTCGGGTCGGGGGACCCGACTGGCACGCAGGATACCGGATATATTATTCACAGCAGATGAAGCAGATTAAGCTGATATAATAGGAGCGCATCAGCTTGCTGATGCAAAAAAGCAAGAGCAAGCTCTTGCACTCCAATCAGCTTAATTCTCAATAATCAGCCTCAAGGTCAAATTCGACTGTGAGGTAACTTCTAACTCCAGGAGGGCAAGATGCTTTTGAGAACAGTTAGTCATTGCGAGTTCCCTGCGGGAACGAAGCAATCCGTTTACTCTTGTTCTTGCGGGAATTGGAATTCCCGCAAGAGGGCGGTTCGGGAAATCCAATTCCCGAACCAACTCAGGTCTTTATTTATCCTTTTCCTCTTTTTACTTTTATCCTTCACCCCATTCAATAACCCTTATTCCCAAACTCTTCACCCCAACCCCGATTCCATCCCCTTCGCCCCAGCGGTGAACTATAGTGTAGGAGGTGATCCTTTTTCTGTTTTTTGTGCGGATTTAGATGGGGATACGGATTTAGACCTGGCAGTGGCAAATAGGTATAGCGACAATGTCTGTATCCTTTTAAACTTAAGCAATTATGCTCGTCCAGATTCTTTTTCCTTGATCTTCCCGACAAATTATGACTCTGTCAAAACACCTGTGACTCTTTCCTGGCAGAAATCTATCGACCCTGACCCGAATGACACGGTTCGCTATGGTTTATATCTCAGCCGTTCTATTGTCTTTAACCCTGACTCGACCATAATCATTGACAGCCTGCTGGATACTGATTTTACAGATAGCCTTGGAATTAAGAATTGGTATTGGGAAGTAAAAGCCTATGACAAATGGGGAGCGGTAAGGTGGTCAGACCAGACCTGGAGTTTGTATGTTTATCTGTGCGGAGATTGTAACGGGGATGGGTTTATCAACGTAGCAGATGTAGTCTATGCAATAAACTATCTATTCAAGGGTGGTCCTTCGATGAAACCATTGGTCGCAGGCGAGGTGAACTGTGATGGTAAAGTTACCGTTTCTGACGTGGTTTATACGATAAATTATCTGTTCAAAGGAGGACCCAAGCCCTGTCAGGGTTGTCCGTAAAAAAGTTCAAGGGTTTAAGGGTTTAAAAGTTCAAAGGGGGAAAAAAATGGTAGAACAGGCATCTTGCCTGTTCTGGTCAGGGAGGGATGCCTGACCCACTAGAACTGTAGGGGCGACCCGGCGGGTCGCCCCTACATCCAATAATTCATTTGTAACACTGCAAAAATCTTCTCAATGACCGGTCATAGGTTTTTTCCACCTCTTTGGAGAAAAAGCAGGCAGGAAGCTCTTTTGACTTCTGGTGGTATCTGAGACATTCACAGCATTTCCCTTTTCTTTCACAAGGCTCATAAGTGCAGGTGCAGAAGGCTAAATTATCTTTTAGATTGTCACATTGTTTCATTATGACTCCTTCTTGATCGCAAGGCTGGGAGCCCTGCTTACGAATCTAGATTTCGGCAGTCCCGCCTCATTATGTACCTGCCAGGTCCCCCGACCTGGCAGGTTTATTCCGTCGGGTCAGGGGACCCGACGGTCACAAAAGACGAGACGCATTCGATGCGTCTCTACACTTTTTTGTCAGCTCAGTCCTCCTGAGGCGGACGACGACCACGGGAAAAACATATTCACAGCAGATGAAACAGATTAAGCAGACAATGAATAGCCGATCATCAGCTTAATCCAATTAATCAGCCTCAAGGTCAAATTCGACTGTGAGGTTTTTATTTACCTTCCGAAAAACATAATCGCCCTGTCTGTTACCCTCCTTACCCTCAAGGCGGGATCAATACCAATGTTGGGGGCAACCTGGGTCTACGGGATTAGTAGAACAGACATTCTTGTCTGTTCATAGATGTCAGAGAGGAATGTCTGACCTACCTGTTATTATAGGGCGGGGGAACCTCGCCCCTACATTCAGAATACGTTCACCTGGATTTTGGTTTCTTTTTCTGCCCTCTCCGCTATTTTCTTTAATACATCTTTTGGAACCTTTTCAATACCTTTATCCGGAACTGGGCGGTCGCAGGTGTAGATCTGGACCTTATCCGGCTGTATCTGTTTTAATCTTGAAATCCACTCATTTACTTCCTCGTCCCTTGTATTATCGACTCTGCCTTTGACGAAGATGGTCTGGATTATTATCCCTTTCAGTTTTTTCAGGTTCTCGACGGTTTTCTCATAACTTAAGGTTTTGAAAGGATGGTTCAACTGCCTCCAGGTTTTCTCATTGCCACAGTCTAATTTCATTATCCTGAGATCTATTTTCTCTAAAGCTTTTCTTATCTCAGGCCGGTCCACAGTTGAGGAATTTGAAAGAATGGTAACCTTAACTTCAGGAACATACTCATCCCTCACCTTCTTGACGATATCCACGATCTCGGAGAAATGAGGATGAAGAGTCGGCTCGCCATTCCCGGAAAAGGTGATATAATTTATATTTTTGTCTATTTTCAGATAATCCTCCAATGCCTGTTTTACCTCTTGAGGAGTGGGCACCTGGTCGGTCTCATCTTTCAGCTCTAAAGTATGAACATCGTCAAACCCGTAATGGCAGTAAATGCAATTAAAAGAGCAATATTTTTTATCAGTGGGTAGGAGATTTATCCCCAGGGAAAACCCTAATCTTCTGGAATCAACCGGACCATAGATTATCCCTTTTTTTAATGGCAAAACGTTCATATTATTCTCTATACTGACTTACGGGAAATAGCACCCTTAAACTCGTTTGAGGGTGCCACCCTTCCATTGCATCTCAATTGTACTAAATAAATACTATGGTGAACTAAAGTCAATAAAAAACCCCAGCCTTGTCAACGCAAATTAAAGATGTCAGTCCCGATTAATCGGGATAGTTGTAAGTTCATTTTTCTTTTGTCCAGAAACAGAACCAAAGGATTTTATCCTTTCCTTGGATATAGGTTTATGTTTCAGTTTTTTGCTCTGGTAGAAGATATTTATGGAGCCGTCCAGATGTTCGTGCACCTCTACTTTCGTCTTGAAAAAGCTTAACCTATATTCATCCGGCAGTATTTGAAAGAACTTCCCCTTATAACTTATGGTGTTATCTGCAGCCACAGTCCTTTCCTCTTTTAAACAGAAGATATCCTTTAACTTTAATCCCTTAGGTACTGGTCTATAGGCAGGGTCAGGTTCTTTGGCCCATCGGGAAAACCTCCGGTTGTGTTTGGGAATAAACTCCTGGGTTAGATAGCGATTGGCTTCCTCTAAACTGGAGATGTTATGTAATCTTAGCTCAGAGCAGAGCCTATCCTGTAACACCCCGAACTTCCTCTCAACCCTCCCCTTGGCCTGAGGTGAATAGGCGTAGATCATCTTTATACCTAATTCCCTTAAAGCCCTGCTAAATTGGGTATAAGGATATTCCCCTTTAAGCCGGTATTCTCCCTTACCCCATCTGTCAGCACAAACGCTGCCCCGGCCACCTTACTGGTGGCATCATCTACACCCCCAATCAGATAAAGCCTTGTCCGCCTCGGGCGGATCCCCTCCAGCCAGTCAAGATCCGAGGTGTCAGATTGAACCATCTGACCCTCTCTATAAGAAGGCTCCCTCCACTGCCTGTGCCTGGGATAGCTCTTCTTCTTGATATAAGAACCCTTCTCCAACAATATCTGCCTCACAGATTCCCTCGAAACCCTTATCCTCTCCTCGCTGTTCAAATACTCTGTCATATGGGTAAGATTAAAACCTCGGTATTTGGTCTTGTAAAGCTGACCTATCTTATCCTTCACCTTCATAGTTATCCAGCGAGGACTCTTCTTACCCTTGCTCCTGTGAATTACTCCCCCTCCTCCCTCTCTCTGAACTCGTGCCTTTATCCGGTATATCTGTCGCTCGCTTAACCCTAAAAGCTCTGCCGCCTCCTTGACCTTAAGGTACTCCTCAGTTACTTCCGAAATTACTTTATACCTCTGGGCCTCTTCCCTCGTCAGGTTTAACATCCTAATCATCCATATGGACGATTATAATCCTAAAACGGATCCCCAGGACCTGACATCCTCTATTTGCAAACTACTGACATTATTATATGGCAAAGACAGAAATATAATCAATAATGAAAAGAAATGACTGATGACGAATGACGGATAAAAAATGCAGGGGCTGGGTTACCCAGGCCCTGATTATGTCATTGCGAGGAGTCTCGCCACAGGCGGATGACGAAGCAATCTACACACTGTCGACGGATTGCTTCGTCCCTGCAGGGGGACTCGCAATGACCAAGTAAATAAGCGGTAAACCTAACTTGCACTCAAGAAGAGCAAACCTATCCTTTGTAATTCTGAGGGAGCGAAAGCGACCGACGAATCTATAGGAGATTCTTCACTTCGTTCAGAATGACACACGAATATCGGTTTTACCTAAATCACCTCTAAAATCGCACATTTCAGATATTCGGTCTCCGGCATGGACAGAAGGATAGGGTGGTCTTTTGCCTGGGTGCGGAATTCGATCAGGCGGAGGGTCTTATGGGCATCTTTGGCGGCTGATTTAAGCATCTCCATAAAAAGGTCTTTGGAAAAATTATGCGAGCAAGAACAGGAAATTAATATCCCCCCTTTGTCCAGAAGTTTCAGACCTTGGAGATTAATCTCTTTATAGCCTTTCATACCCTCAACCAATTTGCTTTTGCTTTTCACAAAAGCCGGTGGGTCTAAGATAACCATATCGAATTTTTCACCCTTTTGTGCTAACCCTCGTAAGACCTCGAAGGAATCCCCTTTTACAAAAGTGCAGAGCTTATCGACCTCATTTAACTTCGCATTCTTCTGCGCCAGCTCTAGACTTTTCTCGGAGCTATCAATTGCCAAAATCCCTTTTGCTCCGTTCTTAGCTGAAGATATTCCCCAGGCGCCGGTGTAACAAAAACAATCCAGTACTTTTCTTCCTTTAGCATAAATCGCACCCATGAGCCGGTTTTCCTTCTGGTCAAAGAAAAAACCGGTCTTCTGCCCTTCTTTTAAATCCACAAAGAATTTCAAGCCAAACTCCTCGATCAGAGCTGGATTTTCGATATCGCCTTTGACGATCTTTACCCCCTGCACCAGACCCTCCAACTCTCTAAAAAAGGTATCGTTCCGCAAAACTATCCGCACTGGCAGAAATAACTTCTCGCAAGCCTTGATTATTTCATTTTCAAATCTCTCCATCCCTAAAGTCAAAATCTGCAGGACCAAATTCTTCTCATATTTATCTATGATCAAACCAGGTAAAAAGTCGCCCTCAGAGTAGACCACTCTGTAGGATGAAAGCTGGGGATAAATCCTATGCCTGTATTTTAAAGCCTGCTCCATCCTTTTGAAAAAGAAATCCTGATCTATTTTCTGATCCTTCTCATAGGTCAAGACCCTGATTGCAATTAGAGAATGGCGATTATAATATCCTTTTGCCAGAAAGCCACCTCTGGAGTCATGCACTTCTACAACTTCCCCTTCCCCTTTTGCTTCTATGGGTTCATCAATCTCGTTAGAAAAAACCCATAGATGCCCTTCTCTTATCCTTTTATCCTCACTCTTTCTTAATCTTATCTTTTCCAAAACCTGACCCTCTTATCAGTTTTTTGTCCAAATTTATTTATGAACAGAACGATGCTCTATCCCCTACGCCTGACCAGAAACTTTTTTCGACTTCGCGGTAGATTTGTTTTAAAGGCAAATTATTTTTCTCAGCCAAGATTTTGCAATCTTCATATTCAGGAGAAATATGAATTTTCTCCCCATCAGTTATTATCTTTACCCTTGCTTTTCCAAACCTAGTTTCAACCACTTTAATCTTTCGGGGAAGTTTTTTTCTTAAATGAAACTGAGTCCGTAGTCCTATAGTTCCGGTCTCAGAAAAGATAAGAGAGGAAAGCTCATTCAATTTGTCAACCTTACAGATGACCGAGAGAATGGTTCCGGGCCTTCCTTTTTTCATAATGATAGGCACAAGGTATACATCCAGTGCACCTTTTTCTATCAGCTTCTCAGTGAGATATCCTAAAACCTCAGGAGTGGTATTGTCTATGTTGGTCTCCAAAACCAGGATTTCATCCTGCTCTAAATCAAGGTTCTTTTCACCAGTCATCACTCTCAAGAGGTTAGGAATTTCCTTCAAATCTGCTGAGCCAGCGCCATAACCTATCTTTTCAATTTTGAAATCCAGCCTAGGTGAAAATTCAGCTAAGGTAGTTATGATCGCCGCACCGGTCGGAGTAACCAGCTCTCCTTCGATATCAGTGTATCTTACCGGGATATTTTTACAAAGCTCGACTGTGGCTGGAGCAGGAACCGGAAATTTTCCGTGGGAGAATTTGACAAATCCTTTTCCAAAAGAAAGCGGAGATGAATAGATTTTATCGACTTCAAGAATGTCCAAGCCTATAACCGCACCCACGATATCGATTATCGCATCCACTCCACCCACTTCGTGAAAATGGATTTTGTCGACGCTTACACCGTGGACTTTTGCTTCAGCCTCAGCTAACCTCTTGAATATCTTTTTAGAATCATCCCTGATTTTTTTATCCAGAGAACTTTTATCAATTATTTTGAATATATCTTTCAGATTTCTGTGAATCTTCTCTTCAGGTGCTTTGACCTCAAATTTCGTCCCTCTGATTCCCTTTTTTTTAGTTTTATAAGCTTTGACTTGATATCCTGTCAAAGGAAGTTTCTTAAGCTCTCTTTTTAGAGCCGAAATCTCCAGCCCCGCATCCAGCAGAGCACCTATAATCATATCCCCGGCAATGCCGGAGAAACAGTCAAAATAAGCGATTTTCATAAATTTACTCATTGGTAGAACAGACATTCTTGTCTGTTGTTATATGCGATCAGACAGGGATGTCTGACTTACCTGCAAAAGTTATTTAGATTCAATGATCAATCGAGTCATTAATCCTGTAAAATATAAAAACGATTCTACTTCTGATGGACTAATAGCGTGCTGTTTATCACTTGCATGTCTTTTATATTGATTAGCAAAAACAATATAATTTTTCAAGAACGATTTCCATTCTTGAGATAATCCTATCTTTTTAAATAACTCATCACAGTTGTTGTCTAATGTCTTCTTATTCTTTAAAATTTTTCTCACCAGACCTTCAACAACCAAATAGCAGTCTATAATCACTTGGTCATATTTCTTGGAAGTGTAGTTTTTAATCGCTTTTAAAAAATTGCTCTTTTCATTTGGATAATCCTCAAGCCAATCAAGCGGTTCTTCAACTAATTTCTTATCAAGCACTTTTGCTCCGCTTGGATAAAACATCCCCTTTTTCCACCTAACTCCTAAATCAACTGTTGCAATTGATAATGCATTTTCTATCCAAGAAGTTATTGTTTTTCTCCTGTCATTATTTTTTTTAAAAAATCTGTAAAGCAGTTCAAGGATTCTAAGTGTCTGCAGAAAATTGTCGCCAGTCAACTTGCGCAAAGCTGGTATGTTATAACCATCACTGCTGAGGATCGGGTTGGCACTATCTATGAGGTCATCTGCATTCTTCCCTAGCCCGTAACATATAGTCCTAAATACGATCCCATACTTCTCATCTTCTTCAATTTCATCGAAAACAGTCTGATTGATTCTTTGGGTAAATTTTCTTTTTTCTTCTTCCGCTGATTCCTGAATTCCAAAAATTTTGTTAAATCTTTTCAGCATATCTAATCACCTATAGGGAGTCACAGGCTGGAAGCCTGTGCCACCGGAAGACTGCCTCATCGTGCCTTTGCCTCTAATTTTTTCATCCCAAGGACAGGCAGGGATGCCTGCCCTACTTACAACTGATTTATCAAACTTGCCGCACAGCCTGCTCCAAAGCCATTATCTATGTTTACTACCACCACTCCAGAAGCACAGGAGTTAAGCATAGCTAACAAAGGAGCTACCCCGCCAAAAGCAGTGCCATATCCTATGCTGGTAGGAACCGCAATCACCAGTTTGTCCACCAGACCTGATACCACAGAAGGCAAAGCCCCTTCCATCCCGGCAACTACTATTATCACTTTTGCTTTTTTCAGCTTATCTATGTATGCTAAAAAACGATGGATCCCAGCCACTCCCACATCATAAAGCCTTTCCACCCTGTTTCCCATCACCTCACAGGTCAAAGCCGCCTCTTCAGCCACGGGAATATCTGAGGTTCCAGCAGAGATGACCAGGATATTCCCTTTTAGCCTGTGAGTTCCTCGTCTTTTAGACTCCAGGATAAAAATCTTTGCCTGCGGATAATATTTTGCTTCATGGAAATAAGGTTTGACTTGCTGAAAAACCTCTTTTTCTATTCTGGTCCCGAGCACTACCGAACCCGACTGTTTGATCTTCTGAGCGATCTTGATTATCTGCTCAACTGATTTCCCCTGGCAATAGATGACTTCAGGAAACCCTTTTCTTAGATGACGGTGGAGGTCAACTCTGGCAAAACCTAAATCCTCAAAAGGCAGAGTCTTCAGATATTCGAGTGCTCTTTGGGGAGTAAGCTTTCTTGCCTTTACTTTATTTAAAAGCTCTAACAGCTTCTGAGGGTTCATCTTTTAAATCTCAGCCCCTATACTCCTCTCTGAGAGAGGAGTATTTGAAAATAAATAGAATTCAAATGCTCTTTTCAAATCTTCGAATTTCTCAGTCGAAATTATATTTTTTCTTAATTCCTGATTCCCGGGAAGTTTTTTTATATACCAGAGAAGATGCTTTCTCATCCTCATAATTCCCCAGTACTCTCCCCTTTCCTGGACAGAAAGACTGAGATGCTTTAAAACCACATCTATCACTTCCTGGATAGAGGGTTCAGGTAAAAGCTCATTTGTCGCGAGATAATAGTTTGCTCTTTCAAAGATCCATGGATTCCCCAGAGCACCTCTTCCTACCATCACCCCATCACAGCCGGTCGAATCTATCATTTTCTTGACATCCTGAGGAGAAAAAATATCACCTGAGCCCAGGATAGTCAGGTTCACTTTAGATTTCACCTCTCCGATTATATCCCAATTTGCCTTTCCTCTGAACATAGATTTGCCGGTACGGGGATGAATGGTTAAGGCGATTACTCCACAATCTTGCGCAATCTTAGCTACCTCTAAAGCCACGATATTTTCTGAATCCCAGCCGCTTCTGATCTTAAGAGTTATTGGAAGGGAAACAGATTTGGCCACAGATGAAACGATCTTTCTTAGAAGCCCTAAATCTCTTAACACCGCTGCGCCCCCATTTTTCTTGGTCACTTTCTTTACGGGACAAGCGAAGTTAAGGTCGATCAGGTCCGGCTTTAGCCTTTCGACTTCTTTTGCTGCAGAGGCCAGTTTCTCCGGATCTGAGCCGTAGAGCTGAATCCCTATTGGTCTTTCCTCCTCTTTAAAGTAAAGGAGCCTCAGCGAGTTAGTGTTTTGACGGACAAGCCCATCAGCTGAGATCATCTCAGTATAAGTTAAGGTAGCCCCAAAACTTCGGGCTAAAATCCGAAAAGAAGAGTCTGTTACCCCGGCCATTGGAGCTAAAATCACTCTGCCCGAAAGATTTAAGTTTCCCAGTTTCATGACGACAATATAATTGAATGGGGCTTACAGGCAAGCCTTTTTTAATAGAGATATTCTGGTAAAGTTGTTGACAAGCCAGAAGAAATATATTTCTTAAGTTGAAGGAGGAGGGATATGCCGGAGATAGTCGTCAAATTCGAGGACAAGATTGTCGAAAGGGTGGTTACCGAGAAGAAGAGAATAACCATCGGCAGGACTCAGGATAATGATATCATTCTGAATAACCGGGGAGTTTCCAGGAAACATGCTCAGATAGAATTCAATCCAAGCGGGGCAGTGATCATCGATAACGAGAGCCTGAATGGAACCTTCGTCAATAACCGCAAGATAACAGAGGAATTTCTAAAGGACAATGACCTGATAACCATAGGGAAATTTAACCTGACCTATCGCCAGAGCATATCCAAGGATCCTCGCCTTTCAGATATGGATGGCACTATGGTCATGCAGACTCGAAAACACAAGGACCTGTTGAGCAAAGACAGGAAAGAGCAGGAGATAACTCAAAAGGTCGGATGTTCAGTACTTTTAGGTGAACTTAACGTAGATAGAAAAGAGTGCCCTCTGGACAAGGAGGTCATCACCCTGGGCAAGGGGACTTTCGTCAATATAAGGGCTCGTGGGTTTTTCCTGCCCAAGCTTCAGGCTAAGATAGTGAAAGAAAACGATGAGTATCTGCTGGTCAGTCTGGGCAGGAAAGGGATGACCCAGGTAAATGGTGAGGAGGTCCAGAGACACAGGCTGAAAAACGATGATCTTATCCAGATAGGTAAGTCGGTTTTCCGCTTCATCCAAAGGAAAAGTTAAATGCGTCTGGCTTTTTTCTCTGATGTGCACGCTAATTTAGAAGCACTAAAAAGCGTGATCAGAGATTTCGAGACGGAGAAAATAGAGAAGTTTTTTTTCCTGGGGGATGCCGTGGGCTACGGACCTGAACCAAACGAATGCCTGAGCCTGATCCAGAAGACGGCTGAAGTACAGCTGATGGGGAATCACGATTACGCTGCCTTAGGGCTTCTGGACATCAGCTATTTCAATCCTTACGCCAAAGAAGCTATCGAGTGGACCCGGAAGAAGCTTACCGAGAAAAGCATAGAGATGATCTCCGGCTACAAGATCGATCATCGCTTTGATATTTTCCATCTGGTCCATTCCACACCCAAAGAGCCCTTAAACTGGGACTATATCTTTTATCTGGAAGAAGCTGAGGAGAATTTTTCTTACTTTAATAGCCAGATTTGTTTAATCGGGCATTCCCATTCTCCTTTCATAATAAAAAAGTATAAGGAGAAAAGCTGTTTTCTACAGGACGAGCCAGAGACCCAGATCGAGGAGGGATACAAATACCTTATAAACATAGGCTCTGTAGGACAGCCTAGAGATGGCAACAATAAATCCTGTTACCTGATCTATGATTCAAATGAGAAAAAAGCCTGGCTTAAAAGAATTCCTTATGACCTGAAACGCACTCAGCAGAAGATGAAAAAAGCGAACTTGTCCTCTTATCTCATAGAACGGTTAGCCTTGGGGAAATAAGCTGAAAAGGGGTTCAAAATGGGGCTTAGAGACCTGTTTCAATTAAATACAAAAAGCGCTTTTTCGGATTGGACCAGAAGGTTTTCCGGGGTCATCCTTTACATTCTGATAACCTTTTTAGTAATGGTGTTATATCTGGACCAGCAGAGCTGGCTGGAAAAGTTTAACCTCAAATTTCAGGATTTAGGCTATAAATTCAGGGGAAAAATTGAAACCGGAAATGAGCTGGTTATCTTAGCTCTGGACCGCAAAAGTCTAGACCAGTATGGCCGCTGGCCCTGGTCCAGAGACAAACTGGCAACCCTGGTTGAAAAATTATCCTCAGCTAATCCCAAGGTCATCTATCTGGATTTCTACCTGCCTCCTGACGTAGTTGAGGATACTTCAGGTAGAACTGACCTCCTTTCAGGGGCGATACGAAAAGCCGGCAACGTCATCCTGCCTTTATACTTCAACTTTGCGGAGGTAGGTTTGACTCCTACTCGGTATCCGGATATCCTGTTAAGCTCTGCTCTAAAGAATATCCAGGATAGAGAGGAGCTTAGCTACGACCTGCCTTATAAAGCCAAGGAGGTTTACTATCCAGGTCAGACCTTGGCTGAAGCAGCATGTGCCTTAGGATATGTTAATCAGGTTCGCGATCTGGACAAAAAGGTCCGGCATGAATCGATGATTGTGGCTTATGATGACAATTACTACCCCTCGGTCTGCTTGCAGATAGCCCGCAGATATTTAAATCTGAATATGGAGGATTTAAAAATCGAGCCGGGCGGAAAGATCTATTTGAAGGACACTTTTATCCCCACGGATAACCAGTGGAGATTTTTAATTAACTACGATGGTCCAAAAGGCTCTTTCAAGTATTATCCCGCATCTTCTCTTTTAGATGGCTCGTTTAGCCCGGATCTTTTCTTCCGGAAGATCGTTCTGGTGGGTTTAACTGACCTTTCCATCTCCCAGGTAAATACCCCAGTCTCTTCACGCTTCCCCTCTATAGAGAAAACCGCTTGCGTGGTGGAGAATATCATTCATAAGAACTTTTTGAAAATTTCCGGCTTCCTTTCGATCCTTGATTTTTTAGTTCTGATCTTAATCGGGAGCTTCTGTGCTTTTGTTTTACCCAATGTCAATCTGGTTCAGAGGCTGATCATACTCTTCGTGTTCCTTTTTGTGATACTGAATCTGAGCTTTATTCTTTTTTCCTCTTTTCACATAATCACCAAACCGTTTTACCCGCTTTTGGAGCTTATACTTTTCCTATTAGTCTCTCCTGGTATAAAATCGCAAAAAACTTCAGCTCCAAAGATGAGAGAGGAGGAGGAGACCAGGGAACCGAATGAGATAAAGGAAAGGTTTATCCCGACAGAACCTGAGCCGGAAAAGACAATGCGGCTGGGGCTAAAGGAAGAAACTAAAGAGAGGACACCTACTCCTTTTCCTTCTACTCCTGTTCCTAAACCGTTAGAAGAGACCTCTACCCCTAAAGTTGAGAAAAGCACTTCGCATATTTCGGTTAGTCAGTTCGGCCGGTATCAGGTTCAGGAGATAATAGGCAGGGGTGCAATGGGCACGGTGTACAAAGGGGTGGACCCGGCCATTGACCGTCTGGTGGCTTTAAAGACTATCAGATTAGATACCCTGGCTTCCCCTGAGGAGATGGCTGAGCTGGTAGACCGGTTAGTCAAAGAGGCTCAGGCTGCAGGCAGGCTCTCTCATCCGAATATTGTCACCATTTACGATGTGGGACAGGAAGGAGACCTTTACTATATTGCTATGGAATACCTGCAGGGGTATACTCTGGATAAGATGATCCAGAAGAAATCAGACCTGAATTACAAGATCGTGGCTAAGATTATGATCCAGACCTGCCTGGCTTTGAGTTATGCCCATGAGAAAGGGATAATCCACCGGGATATCAAGCCGGCCAATATAATGATTCTGGATAATTTCGATATAAAAGTGATGGACTTCGGAATCGCCAGGTTAGGCGGCTCTGCAACTATGACCCAGACCGGAATAGCCATGGGAACCCCCAGCTATATTGCTCCAGAGATTCTCCAGGGGAAGACTGCTGACAGAAGATCGGATATCTTTTCTCTTGGAGTAGTCCTGTACGAGATTTTGACCGGGCAAAAGCCCTTTAAAGGCGAAACCATCAGCGCTTTAATCTACAGCATATTGAATGACCAGCCTTTAATGCCCTCAGCCATAAATGAGAAAACTCCGACACTTTTTGACCGAATTGTAGGCAAAGCCCTGGAAAAAGTTCCGGAGGGTAGATACCAGAATGCCTCTGAGATGGAAGCCCAGCTAAAAGAATTCCTTTCCTCTTTTGTCGTCACCCGCACCTTCAGGATCTGACGGGAACATTAATCAGCAGGGGTAGACCTTGCGTGTTTGCTCTATTCACACTTTTCTCCCAGCTAAAGTTTTTTGGTTTCTATATATCTATTGATGTAGGGTCAGTTCATGAACTGATCCTACAGAATAGTGATACTCAGGCAAATGTATAAGTCAGGGGCGTTCATTTGAACGCCCCTACGCTGCTCCGAATTAAAATTTCATTTGCTTGATAGCAAAATTAGAATTATAATATCCCTGATTTTTTCAGAGGAAATCAATGTCCAGAAAGATCTTGATAATTGAGGATGACAAGGATATCGTCGAATTGGTCAGACATTATCTGGAAAAGGAAAATTTTGTCCTGAAAGATGCTGCAGATGGCTTTTCAGGTCTTAAAAAAGCTAAAGCTGAAAATTTCGACCTGGTTATACTGGATATAATGCTTCCGGAAATAGATGGACTGGAGGTCTGTAAAGAGTTAAGAGCAGATCCAAAAACCTCCTCTACTCCTGTGATAATGCTGACCGCCAAGGGAGAGGAGACAGATAAGATCGTTGGCCTGGAAATAGGAGCGGATGATTACCTAACCAAGCCTTTCAGCCCCAGAGAGCTGGTTGCCAGAATTAAAGCCCTGCTTAGGAGAATTGAGAAAAAAACTGAAAAGGAGAAAATCTATCGTTATAGTAATCTGGTTCTGGATCCATTCAAACATGAGGTTACTCTGGATAGAAAGGCATTTCAACTGACTTCAAAGGAGTTTGCCCTGCTCGAATGTTTACTGCGAAACAAGGGAAGGGTTTTAAGCCGGGATTACCTGATGGACCAGGTTTGGGGGTACGATTATTATGGAGGGATGCGCACTGTGGATGTCCATATCCGAAGATTAAGGGAGAAAATTCCCCTTTTATCCCAGAACATTCAAACTGTCAAGAATCTGGGTTACAGACTTAAAGAGATTTTACCCGAATAAGTCTCAGTTTTTTTTATATGAGGATGCAGCTTAAATTATTTTTGACTTATCTTCTGGTCAGTTTATTAGGTCTCTCCTTAGCCGGTGTTTTGATTTCATCTTCTGAGAGAAAACGCTCCCTGACTCAACTCGAGCAGAGTATGTTTTCTCAAACTCACCTTTTGTCTATTATCTTCTCTACTTCCTTGAGTGACAGTTTAAGCCTTGCCACAATCGATAGTTTGACTGATGAGCTCAGCAGAGATATTCAGGGCAGGATTACCATCATCGACAAACAAGGTAAGGTCCTGGGTGATTCGTATGAGAGCGGCGAGGCACTTTTTCGTATGGAGAATCACAGAAACAGGCCTGAGGTAGCTTCAGCCCTGCAGGATAAGCCTGGAAAGAGTATTCGCTATAGTTATACCGTAAAGGAGGAGATGCTTTATATAGCTTCTCCCATTAAACTTCAGGGCGAGATAATAGGCGTGGCGCGCTTAGCCCTTCCATTGACCGAGCTGAGACATCAGCAGAATAGGATATTTAATATCGTGCTCTTAGGACTGGTTGCAGCCTTCATATTTTCGCTGGTCTTGAGCCTCGGGTTTGCTAACCGGGTATCCAAACCCCTGCGCCAGATGATGCAGATAGGCAAGTTGCTGTCCAAAGGAGATTTTACCCAGAGGATAAAGATAAAAACCAGAGATGAAATTGGAGAGTTAGGCGAAATCCTGAACCAGATGTCTGACGAGCTTTCACAGAAGATCGCTCAGATAGGTGAGGAAAAATCCCAGCTCGACTCGATTCTCTCCAGCATGGTGGAAGGGGTTCTGGCTGTGGACTCTTCTGGAAGAGTTCTTTTAGTTAACAAGAATTTGAGTCAGGTGTTTAATCTGGGTTCCGCAACTTATGGAAAGCCATATTATGAGGTAATTCGTAATCCGGAACTTAATCAATTCATTCAGGAGGTTCTGACAAACCCCAAGGAGAAAAGAAAAGAAGTCTCTTTTTTTCATCCGGAAGAAAAAGATTTTATGGTGCAGTCCGCACTGGTGGAGCAGAAAAGAAAAGGCTCCATCTTTCTGCTTTTTGTTTTTCACGACATCACCGAACTCAAGAAAACAGAGCGGGTTCGCAAGGATTTCGTGGCAAATGTCTCGCACGAGTTGAGAACTCCATTGACTTCCATCAAAGGGTTTGTGGAAGCTTTGAGAGATGGTGCCATTAACGACCCTGAAAAATCTCTACAATTTCTATCCATAATCTCCCAGCATGCTGACAGGATGAATAAAATCGTGACCGACCTTCTTCAGCTTTCCCGAATTGAATCAAAAGACTTCCTCCTCAAAATTGAACCTTTCCTTGTAAGGGAGCTTTTGGATGAGGTTTTCTCAACTCTCAAAAGCTCATCTGAGGAGAAATCGCAAATTCTGGAAGCCAGCCTTCCATCACCTGATCTGAAAGTCTTGGCAGACAGACATTGGATAACCCAGGCTTTGACCAACTTAGTGGATAATGCCATCAAATATACTCCTGAAAAAGGGAAGATAAGGATTGAAGCGAAAGATAAAGGGGAATCTGTCGAGATTGCGGTAATCGACAACGGAATCGGAATTCCCCAGAAAGACCTGCCCCGCATTTTTGAAAGGTTTTACCGGGTAGATAAAGGACGTTCCCGGGAATCAGGAGGAACCGGGCTTGGGCTTTCCATAGTCAAACATATAATCGAAGCCCATGGCGGAAAAGTTGAGGTGAAAAGTCAGGAAGGGAAAGGAAGCGAGTTCAGCTTTGCTCTAAAAAAGGTGTAAGCCTGATTTCTGAAGTGTAAAGCCGTCAAGGTCTTGAGACTTCAGCTTTACCTTTATAAAGCTAAAGCTTTATACTCCAATTTTCCTGCAAAACCGGTGGAACAGGCATCCTTGCCTGTTCGCTCAAGCCAGACAGGTAGAGGCTATTGCTCAATTCCTGGAAAACCCATATTCATTAAGGAGGCGTGAATGTAGGGACAGCCCTTGTGGCTGTCCGTCTTAGGGTTAGGACAGGGACAAGCCCTGTCCCTACAAAAAAAATCACCTGAAAAACCTTGGCAACAGCCTCAGAATGTCTGACCCTACCGGAACATAATGCGTAGCGGAGGTTTTAAACCTCCGTACCTGAGCCCTAAAGGCTCAGCTACGCGATTTTTTTTTTCATTGTAGACTTTAGGCTCCCATTAAATAAATGGAAGGCTAAAGCCTTCCTTTACATAGTTCGCCGGATCGCCATAATAGTGAGATCGTCTGTCTTAGGTGCTCCGGATAAAAAGTTCCTCAGGTCTTTGAGGCAGGCTTCAGTGAGCATTTGGGCAGAAGGTTCAGGAAAACCCTTGACCAGCTCGACCAGCCTTTTCTCACCGTATTCCGAATCCAATTTGTTACGTGCCTCTGTGAGACCGTCCGTGTAAAGTAACAGACTGTCACCGGCTGAGAGCCAAAGTTTATTTAGAGTATACTCACCGCTGCAGAACATCCCAAGTGGCAAGCCAGTTGGACCCAGATAGGAAATCTCACCTTTCCTGACGAGCAAAGGAGGAAAATGCCCGGCATTACAGATTTCGATCTCGCCGGATTGACCTATTTTACCGCAGACTAAAGTGGCGTAGTCAGTCGACATAGTGCTCTCACAGAAAAGCCGGTTAGCTCTCTCCATCATCTCTGTGATCGATAAACCAACAGAGACCAGGCTATGAAAGATAGCATGCAGGTTTGCCATAAGCATAGATGCAGCTACTCCTTTGCCAGAGACATCACCTAAGACGAACAATAGATCCTCATTATCTGTTCCCAGTTCCACCAGGTCACAGTAATCGCCGCTCACCGGACCTGCAGCCTCATAGTGATAGTAAATATCCCAGCCTGGGATGCTCACATTTTTGTTAGGCAGCAGTTTCGCCTGGATTTTCGCAGCCTGGCTTAAATCCTGCTCCAACGACTGCTGTTGTGCAGGCGTGAGGTGGTCAAGGCATACCCGGATCAGAGGGTCTGTGATCAGCGCTTCTTCTTCAATCGGCTCATGACAGACCTCACACAGGCCATAAGAGCCGTTATCTATACGCTCAAGCGCTGAATCCACCTCTTTTAAAAGATGGGTGATTTGTGCATTATCTTTGAATCTTCCTGTCGCAGTCTTAAGTCTATCTCTGCGATCCAGAAGCCACAGGCGAAGATCTCTATCTCTGACCGTGCTCATTTTATTCCTTCCTTTTAGATATTCTGAAAACTTTGGTGTTAGTAGAACAGACATTCTTGTCTGTTCATTCAGGTCAGACAGGAATGTCTGACCTACCGAAATGTTTTTTGTAGCGGAAACCTTCAGGTTTCCATTAAATGGATGGAAGGCTAAAGCCTTCCGCTACTTTAGGAAACTAAGTTCAGGATATAACCTTCCAAGAATAATCCAGTCCCGCTGTTTTTCTTATCATTGAGCTTACTGAGCAGTATTTATCAGCAGAAAGCTCAACTGCATTTTTCAGATCAGAATCTTTAAGGTCTTTTCCCTGGAAAATATATTCGATTTTGATTTTTTTAAAAACTCTGGGATGCTCATCCGCCCTTTCCGCTTCGAGTTTTATCTCCAGGCCATCTAATTTGACCCTTTTCTTTTCCAGAATCGGAACCACATCCAATCCGGTGCAGGCACCAAGAGCTGTTAACACTAACTCCATCGGAGTAGGTCCGGTATTTTCCCCGCCTTTTTCGATGGCTATATCCATTTTGACCCTATGCCCGGATTCAGTTTCCCCTTCAAACCTGCGTTTACCCAACCATTTTATCTTAGCCCACATATTACACCTCTATTATCTATTTGGTTAGACGGTAGAACAGACATTCTTGTCTGTTCAATCAGATCTGTATCTAATCTAACCGTTTATCTTAAAGATAGCCAATGACCTAACCCTGTCCCTCCCTTTAGGGGAGGGACAGGGTTAGCCGCAGACTTTATGTCTGCGTTACAACGCTCTAATGCTGATACGCCCAGATGGGCGACTACCTTCTCCATCATACGATGTCAGACAAGAATGTCTGACCTACCAATCAGATTCGATTGAAAAAGAGAGAACTTCTCTTTAAATTGTCTTATCAGCCGCACCTTTTATGCCTGTACCCACATACTGGACAGAATATGTCGCCGTCTACCCTTTTAAGTCTGGCAAAGTGACAATTGGGACATTCCTGTTCCTCTTTTAGTATTTCAACAAAAGAATTTTTTTGGTCTGAGGATTTTTCCTCTTTCTTGATTTTGTCTTTTTTCTTTAACCCCGCCAAAACGACTTTAGTCAATCTATTAAAATCTTGTCCAATTTCTCTACAAAGCTGCCCTTAGGAGCAGCACCGACCATTTGATCCACCACCTGACCTTTTTTGAAGAAAAGCAGGCTGGGGATGCTCATTATCCCGTATTTGATCGAGGTCTTTCCGTTGTTATCCACATTCAGTTTCCCCACTTTTAGCTTACCTGCATATTCCTTTGCCAGTTCATCCACGATTGGACCAACCATCCTGCAGGGACCACACCAGGTAGCCCAGAAATCCACTAAAACCGGCAAATCCGATTTCAAAACCTCCTGTTCGAAATTGTCATCTGTGAGTTCAACAGGCTCGCTCATCTTCTCTCCTCACGCTTTTAGATTTAGTTGTCACTTGGATCCGATTTCGGATAGAATCTCTTTGATCCTTTCAAATAACTTCTGCTCCTTTTCCATTCCAATTATCTGCTCTAAAACCTTTCCCTGTCTGAAAAAAAGTAAATTCGGCATGCTCAAGATATTAAACCTTGCGCCTATCTCAGGAAATTTGCCCACGTCCAATTTCCCCACTTTTAATTTACCTTTATATTCAGTTGATACTTTTTCTAAGATCGAGAACATCCCCTTGCACGGTCCACACCACTCTGCCCAGAAATCGACCAGATAGAGATCTTTTGATTTCATAACCTCAGAGTCAAAATTTTTATCAGTCAGCTCGGTCATAACCTTTTTTCAATGTCTTTGATTCTCCTCTCCAATTCTCTAATCTTTTTGACATAGAGAGGCAAAAGGGTGATGCAGGCTTCGATTTTCTTGGCCTTTGTATGCTCTCTGGCTGGATAACCTGAGACTATGGTATTAGAAGGAATAGACTTGGTCGCTCCTGCCTGGGCACCAAACATCACATTGTCCCCTATCTTTATATGCCCTCCTAATCCAACCTGACCTCCCATGACTACATTTTTCCCCACCTTGGTACTCCCGGAGATACCTACCTGTGCGGCTATAACGGTATTCTCTCCAATGGAAACGTTATGACCTATCTGAACCAGGTTGTCGATTTTGGTACCTTTCCCTATCCTGGTCTCTCCTAAAGTAGCCCTATCGATGGTGGTATTCGCCCCTATCTCTACATCATCTTCTAAGACTACCCTGCCGACCTGAGGTATCTTATGATAGACTCCACCTTCTTTAGCATACCCGAATCCATCACTTCCAATAACTACTCCGGGGTGGAGGATAATCCTTTTCCCGATCAGGCTTTCTTCCCGGATAGTCACCCTGGGATAGAGAAAGCTTTCCTCCCCTAAAACAGAATCGTCAGCTATAAAGCTTCCAGCTAAAATCGTTACCCGGTCTTCGATTTGAACCCTGTCGCCAATTACCACATAAGGCCCGATATGGACACCTTTTCCAATCCTGACATCTTTTCCCAGAATGGCGCTTTTATGAACCCCCTCTGGAAAAACTTGTTTTATTGTGAAAATTTCTAACGCTTTGCAAAAAGCATAGTAGGGATTGTTATGCCGGATAAGGGGGATTTTCAGTCTTTCAATTTCCTTTCCTACTATCACAGCAGAGGCACCGGTCTTCTCCAGGTAGGCTCTGTACACAGGATTAACCAGGAAAGTCAGGTCACCAGTTTTAGCCTCTTCTATCCCGGCTACCCCCCGAATCTTAACCGAGCCATCTCCTATGAGTTCTCCTGAGACCAGAGAAGCTATTTCCCCTAAGGTTTTCTCCATATCCGAACTTTTTAAACGAAAATCTATTGCATCTTGCTCAATGCATCCAGAACCATATCCGTCAGGTCCAGACCCTTTTTGGCCCAGGCAACGTTACCGTTGACTGCATCGAAGATCATTATGTAATTATTCTCCAGGGCTATCTTTTCTAAGGCGGCATTGATCTTATCCAAAATCGGTTTAGTTAGATCAGTATTTAGCTTCTCCATCTTCCCGCCTGGACCGAAGGTCTGATTGATAAAGGTTGTATATTCGTTCTTTTTTTGCTCGATAAATTGTTCTTTCTCCTTTTTCTTCTCCTCGCTCAGAAGCAGGCTCTGCTTGTCGAAGTCAGCCTGCAGGCTATCCACTCCTTTCTTGAGACTATCTGCCTGGAGCTGCCATTTAGCCACTTCCTGATCAAATTTTACCTGAACGTCAGCGAACTCTTTATAACTGGTCCGGAGCTTCATAGAATCAATATATCCGATCTTCCCCTCCTGAGCCAGAAGCTGGGTACTAAAAAGAATTAGAAAACTGATCCCGGATAAAAAAACTGTCAGGATTTTTGAATTTATTCTAAACATTTTTTCCTCCGAATCTTAGAAGGGTCTGCCGAACTGGAAGTGAGGTCTCCACTTATCTTTTCCAGGATAGTCGAATCCATAACCGAAATCAAATCCTATCATCCCCAAGCTGGGCACGACCATCCTGAAACCAAAACCGGCTGATTTGTAAAGCCGCCTGAAGGAAACTGGAGAAAATCGTCTGCCGCTCATCCAGGCGTTTCCGGCATCCGCAAAAAGCAGAGCATAAATCTGCTGCTCCACCAGGGGAAACTGATACTCCAGATTATAAACCAGCATGCTCCTCCCGCGGATGAGATTGCCAGAAGCATCTCTGGGACCTATCCAGCCATCCGGATAACCTCTCACCATTCCATCCGGGTCAGTGCCACCAGGGGCAAATCTCTCGCTATAGGGAACATTTGAGTTGCGTTCGTATCCATCGATTAAGCCAGCCCGAACTTTTGCCATCAGGACGAATTTCCAGAAAGTTTTTACATATTTGGAGAACTCGAATATATGTTTATGGTAGGACCAGTTTCCACCTAAAAGCCCGCCGGCTAATTCAACATCATAAGTCAGAACCGAACCGGAAGTGGCAAACTGAGGCAGGTCCCTGGAATCCCTCAAGAAAGTGAAATTCACACTTGATGTCATTTGTGGCCATTTTATGTACTGGAGTCCGTAGGGGCTATCTTTGTAATTTGTCAGATAAGTCTCAGAGAAATCAAAATAGCGTACGCTTTCCAGTCTGTATCTGACGTAGAGCCTCGAATAGTTATCTGGCCAACTCAGCCTCCTGCCTATCCTAAGTCCACCCCCGGTTCTACCTTCTGTAAAGTCCGAGTACCATCTGCGGTTGACCCGATAAATGTCTATTCCCACAGAAGTAGGGGTATCCTTGAACCACGGCTCAGTGAAACTAAGCTGAAGGGAATTTGTCGTCTTGCCGAATTCCCAGTTAAGCTGCGCATTCTGCCCATTACCCATAAAATTGGGTATCCCCAGGCCTATGGAACCCACTAACTTGTCGATCGCGCTGTACCCTGCTCCAAAATTAATTGTGCCGGTCTGTTTTTCCTCGATTTTGAGTATAAGATCTATGTCGCCATTCGGTAATACCTCGATATCCGGAGTCACGTTGGAGAAATAGTTCAGATACATCACATCCCTCAGGCTCCTCAAAAGTATCGAACGATGAAACCTCTGACCCGGAATTACTGATAATTCCCTCCGGACGACTTTCTCCTTGGTTTTGATATTCCCTTCGATTCTCACGAAATGGATGTTAGCTGGAACACCTTCAGTTATCTGGTAATCAATATTTACCGCATTCCCGTGGGTAGAGGTATTATCCAGGATCTGGACGTAGATATAACCTTCTTCTTGATAAAGATTGTTAAGCTCGGTTAAGGTCTCTTCATATTTTTTCTGACCATAAAACTCCCCTGGCTTGAACTTGACTACCTTCCGGAGTTTTTCTTCTGGAAATATGGTATTCCCGTGGAAACTCACCTCTCCGAATTTATACTTTTCTCCTTCAGAGAGCACAAGCCGGATGAACATATCCTTGCCTGTGGGATCAAACCAGATCGAATCCGACAGTACCTCCGCATCCAGGTGCCCATTTTTCCTGTAGAAATCCGTGATCCGCTCCTTATCCTCCTGGTATTTTTCAGAATTAAACTCACCGCTCCTGAGTAAGCTGGCCTGCTTGGTCTTCATCTGTTTTCTGACCTTCCCCTCGCTGAAAGCCCTGTTTCCCTGGACGTAGATTTTTTTAATCTTGACTTTCTGGCCCTCATCGATCTTGTAGTCCAAAACCACTTCTTCTTCCTTTGGACCAGGCTTCAGCTCAGACTGTACACTGGTTGCCGCATAACCTTTACTCCTGTATAAGCCCTGAATGACATTGATGCCGTCCTTAACCTGCTGAGGGCTTATCTGCATCCCGGCTTTAAGACCCAGTTTCTCTTCTATCTCCTGATTCTTGAATTTCTTGTTCCCTTCTATCTCCAGCCGGGCAAGTCTGGGATATTCTTTGAGCCTGATTGTGAGGACCACACCCCCTTCAGTTTGTGTAGCGGTAATAGCTACATCTGAAAAAAGCCCTAAGCCGTAAATTCTTTTGATAGCCCTCTGGATGCTGGTCAGATCAAGATTAGAGCCCGGGGTAAATCCAGAAGCTAAGAGAACCAGAGATTTATCAGCAGATTTATTCCCCACCACCTCTACCCGGGAAATAGTTAAAACCTGGGAATAGGAAAAAGAGTAGACTAAAAGGATTAGAAGAAGGAGCAGAATAGATTTTTTGGGTATCATATTATTTTTTAAGCTTTTGACTTTTTAGGTGCGTTTATCTTACTGATCATTATCTGGGTATAGTCCTGCCGGTGCCCTTTTTTTCTTCTGTACTTCACTCTCCTTTTGAATTTGTAAACCAGGATCTTCTCTCCTTTACCGGTTGACAAAACCTGTGCCTCAATTTTAGCACCCTCCAGATAGGGTTTCCCCACCAGGGGCTCTTTTTCATCTCTGGAGATCAAAAGCACCTTATCGAATACGATCTCTTTCCCCTGTTCTGCTGCTATTTTCGGAATTTTCAGCTTATCCCCTTCCTGGACTTTAAACTGCAGGCCACCGGTTTCCATTACTGCATACATCTAACTTCCTCCGTTTGTGAAATTTTGACTCAAATTCTAAATTTTATACGAAGGCTAATATATTACTATTTTACCCTTAGTCAAGCAGATTTGTTTCATCAGTTTTCTCAAAAATTAACTTTGGGGAAAGATAGAATAAGGGAGTATCTATGTTCATACAAATGTAACAAGTTAAATAACGTAGCGGAGGTCTTCAGACCTCCATTCTTTCTCTGACAGTGGGTGATTTGTCCTCAAGTAACTTGGTCAATTGAGATTCTTGCAGAAAATAAGATGCCCGATCCCTCGCCAGAGCGAATCGGGCATTGGTCTATCATTCCTCTAAAAAAAGCAGCTCTGTAGAGCTACTCAATCCAGATACTAAGGCGCAACTCTGTAAAGAACTCCCCAGATCCTGGAATCATAAGGATCAGAGTCGCTCCCATCCAGGCTTGTATGCTTTATCACATCAATTGCTGCATGTCTTAAAGCAACATTGACCGAATCCATCATACCACTACCGACTATCCAGGTACCAGTAAAAGATCCGTCTCCGTTGTTGTGAAAAGAGCGTCGGTGAGGTTTGCAGTTGTAATAATGACAGGGAAGTGAGTGTAAAAAGACTAAATCGGTAGAATCTCTGGTGAAAACTGTCAGAGTTACGGAATCACCGGCATTGAAGGTTAAGATATTCCCTTTTGAAGTGGTATCAGTTATATTCGATTCAGTTAGAGTCAGGTTTTTTCCTGGAGAGATAACTTCCACTGAATCTATTACCCGCGTATTTGCTGGAAATGAATGAACTAAAAGACCTGAGATCCCTACCAATCTCCAGCCTCGATGATGAGTTTCATTTCCTTCCCTTTTCTCGAAATAAGCATGCTTTACCGCCTCATCGGTTAAAGGCTTAGACATACTCTCTGAACTATCTTTTGCTAAAACGAAAAGGCGTCCATAAAGGGTATCAGTCACAGTTACATAAGCATAGGGATAAAGATGAGTTTGATCTGCCTGATGGACAGTTACATTTATGTCCCTGGTCACGCGATTAATTTTTCTCCACCAGAATTTGATGGTATCAACTGATACTATTTTGGGAAATCCTGTAGAATCCGGGCTGATTACCTCCTGAGGAAATGAGTATGAGTCTGAACCTATCAGGCTGTAGATAGCTTCCTGATCCAAGCTCGTAGTAGGGCTGGTGGATTTTTTGCAGCCTGAGAAAAAGAAGAAGATCAACACTAAGATCATCCCACTGATTACCAGTTTTTCTTTAATCTCTTTCATTTCTTCCCTCCTTCAAGGTTAAAGTTTTTTAAAAGGTTTTAATCTTTTTACCCTCACCTCTTTTAGAATTGTCCTTCTAAAAGATTTAGACCCCCATTTATAAAAAAGGTTTAATCTCTTTTACCTACGATATAAAATCGGAAAATAATAAATGAAAATTTAAGTTTTTTTTGGCTTTTTTTATATGAAGAACGGCCAGCTGAGGCTGACAAAATAAAAATAGTATTCTTTCCCCCCCATTTGTGAAGTACTAATTTGTAAAATATCTCAAATTTCAGCAGGCCCTAAACTAAGCCACAGCCTGAGGTGCTTCTTTTTTCTCCTTGACGATAAGATTTGTGATCAGGGCGATGAAAAATCCATACACCCCGCCTAAAATCAGAGTCCCCCAGAAAATCATGGTTCCTTTTTCAGGAACTGAGCCAGCCGCAAAAGCCATAGGTATGGAGACTATCAAACCGATCAGAATTCCGTGAGCTAGGTAGTTTATCCTCCAGGCTGAAATACCGATGACAAAACCGATAAGCATCCGACTAAGGATAATCGACCAGGCCATACTGGCTGGCATTGGCCCGCTTGAGCTGGCCAATCTCCAACAGACGATTCCGGCAATAAAACCGAGAATGGTTGCTACTAAAATTTTAGTTCCTCTCACCGTTTCCTCCTTTCTGAGATTTTGGAAAGCAAAGGTTTTAGCTTTACTTTCGGTAAAGATGGTTAACCGGCGAAAAGCTAAAGCTCGCCCTTATTAATTTTATCACACCTTATGATTGATCCGATTAATCCCCAGAGCCACATTGCAAACGTAAGAGGTATGCCAATCAACGCGCCTATAACTGTGAAATTAAAGATAACTCCGATTATCCACAATATAAGTATTAATGCCCCTATACCTCCCGCACCTGTGTATATATGCCCAGCTCCCGGGATTATTATAGACAATATGACCGTAGCAACCATAGACTTTGATGGTTTTATGCCTCCTTCTGTTCCCATTTTTACTACTGAGTCATAGCTGTCTACTATATCCTGTTCTGGATGACCCTCAGCTTTAAGCTTCTCGATCAGCTCGGCACGGCTAAACCTTGCCCGGTTAGCTTTAATCCATTCGACCAACTTCAGATCAACAGCCATTTGGAACTCCTTTTAAAGGGGTGGATGTTTTAAGTGTTATTCGATTTCTTTAATTAGAATATCCTGGAAAATAAACCTTAATTGTTTGGTAAACTGGTAAACGAGAAGGTTTACAGTCCATTCCTCAGATTGATCGGAGCTTGATTTCCTTTGACCAGTTGTCAACCTGCTTGAGGCTGGGGCATCTCTGCTGTTTTCTCCCTGATGATCAGGTGAGAGATAATTTCAATTAGAGCGCCGTAAACCATACCTGAAACCCAGTATCTGAGGAATCCACCCATGGGAAGCGCAGGCAGAGCTGCCGGCAAGTAGACGATTGCGCCCATGATTATTCCATGCACCACATAGTTGAATTTGAAACCTGAGATCCCGATGATAAAGCCTAAGATTCCTCCCTCGAAGACGATTGACCAGTAAATCCCTGCACTCAAACCCGGCATCCCACGGGTCATAAGATAAGCGATGATGCCAAAGATAAAACCCAACACGGTGGTAACAAAAACTCTGGTTCCACTCATTTCCCCTCCTTAAGTTAAAGGGTTAAAGGTTTTGCTCTAAGTAAAAACTGGCAAGAAGCTTTTTTATTATCCAATTTTAGCAAATCTAAATGCTGTTTGTCAAGGAAAAAATTTGTCAGTTGGTAGCGTTTCCATTCCTGTGGCAACGATTGAAATCTGTAGGGACAGAACACTGTTCTGTCCCTACAAAAAAACACATTATCACAGGATGTATTTAGCATAAAAACGTCGGGCTCCAACGGCTTGTAGTTGCCCAATTTATTGGGCATTTTGCTCGATAAATCGAGCAACTACAAAATAATTGGCGACCCTGAAAGGGTCGCGCTACGAAATACCCTCTCCTTTTAGGAGAGGGCCAGGGTGAGGTCAGTATACACATAAAAACGCCCGATATCCCGCTTCCAGCGAGGTCGGACGCTACGAACTTTGTAAAAGCAAAATAGTGTAGCGTTGCCACTCCTGTGGCAACGAACAAACAACCTCTCCTAAGAAAATAGGCGTCCTCACAGGAGTGAGGACGCTACAACTGAAAAAACGCCCGACAGAAACGTCCGGCATTACGCGTTTGTAGTTGCCCAATTCATTGGGCATTTTGCTCGATAAATCGAGCAACTACAAAAAGTCCCCAGAAATTAGATCAGATTTTCGGTTTCAAACCCGCCTCAAGCTCCAGCAGATATTTTTTTCGCCAGAG
>JALHSU010000076.1 GCA_022865345.1 Candidatus Zixiibacteriota bacterium | reverse complement strand
TCTAATTCATCTCCTTTTTCTACGGTAAGTTCAGTAGCATCATACTCCACAACTATTTTCCCGGTATTCCCTTTTCTCTCAACATAACTTTCAGGAACCCAGCCTTTTTTCCCATTCTGATCTTCACACCACAGCCAGCCGCTCCACTCGCTTTTCTTTTCTCCAATAGTGACAACCTCGCCCGATTTCAATTTAAGCGGATACGGATAAGCTGAACGATATCCATATATTACCCTGCATTTTTTCCCCCTTAATCCGTTATCCTGTTTCATCTATACTTTCCTCAATTTAAGAATTATCATTATCTGATATTTCAGGTTTTAACAGAATAGTATCCGTTTTCAGGATTGTCAAGCATTTTAGACCTGACTTGATGTCGCAGACTGAAGTCCGCGGCTACCGAATGGCAAAGATGATCTGCAAAACAATATCATAAAAACTCACCCTGAATCCCTCTCTTAAAAAGAGAGGGACCTTCCTTCCCCTTCTCTTGGTAAGTCGGAGATCCCGCCAAAGGCGGGAAGAAGGGGCCAGGGGATGAGTTTGAAACGAACACAGACTAAAGTCTGCGACTAGTGGATTTAATTTCAGATTCGGTGGCACAGGCTTCCAGCCTGTGCAGAACAGACCAGAGGTCTGTTCCACCATTGATTATCCCTGTCGCCACACGAACGGCAACGCTACAGGTTTTTTTTAATCCGTTATTCGAAATTCATCATTCGATATTATATTTTATTTTCCTTTTTCCATTTTCCTTTTCTGTTATCCGTCATCCATCAATTTTTTATTTTCCCATCTTCCTTCTTCCATCCTTCGTTTTCCTTTTCTTTTATCCGTCATTCGACATCTGTCATTCGCCATTTTTCCGCTCAAGATTTATATTGACAACCTTTTTTTCGTATATATATTCAATCTTCAACAAATCGCCTAATTCTCCCCGTAGGGGGAAGCGGAGGACCCAAGAGTTTTCTGGGGCGAGTTCCCGTCCCGCTTTTAGCGGGAGATAGGGTCTTCTCTTGACCCGAGCCCGGCAGCTAACTCCGCAGGCGTGAGGAGAGGAGAAAAGATCCAAATAGCTGAGACCACTGGTTTTTCATTGGTCTTTTTTTGTAGTTGCATAATTCATTGGGCTCTTTGCTGGCTCGATGAATCGAGCAACTACGTTATCAAGGAATTCTACTGATTGGGAGTGAAATGGCACAGGTTCAAACAACTGAAAAATTAGAGCTTCGACGGGACGTTTCAGTCTGGGGCTCTTATATGTGGGGATTTGCAGATGTAGGAGCAGATACCTATGTAGCTTTAGGCCTGGTGATGGCTTATGCCCAGGGAGCTGCGAGTTTAGTCTTTGCCCTGGCTGGAATAATCTATATAATGATTGGATTAGCCTATACTGAGCTTGCCTCAGCCTATCCAGTGGCTGGTGGAGGACCATACTTTACCCTACGGGGCTTAGGTGATTTCTGGGGTTTTGTAGGAGGAGCAGCTTTACTTTTAGACTATACCATCGATATTGCTCTTTTTGCCACTGCTTCGGCCGGTTATCTGAATTTTTTTATGCCTTATATCATAGGAAGAGATATAGGGAGCTTTGTCCTGTCTATTGGTCCATTTCACCAGGTTCATTACTTCTGGTGCATAGAGACTTTGATCTTAATTTCGATTTTGATCTGGGTCAATATCCGGGGTGTAAAAGAATCTTCTTTCTTAAACGAATTTATCGGGGTACTTGTAATCATAACGGAATCAGCCTTAGTGATAATGGGATTTCTTTTCGCCTGGAAACCTGAGTTTTTAGCCCATCAATGGAAAACCCAGTTCCCAACCTTTCACAATTTTATGTATGGCTCCTCTCTGGCGATTATCTCCTTTGTGGGTTTAGAGTCTATATCTCAAGCTGCTCAGGAGACCAGAAGGCCAGCAACTATAATACCCAGGACCTCCTTAACTTTGATTTTTACTGTATTTATCTTCGCAGTTGCTTTCTCCACCTTGGGCTTGGGAGTTCTGCCCTGGCAGGAGTTTGCCAAACATATGGATAATCCGATTGCCATTTTAGCCAAAGCCATCCCTTTGATTGGATTTATGGCAGGTCCTTTTGCGGCTGGTTTAGGTGCCCTAATCCTTTTCATCTCCTCTAATACCGGAGTTATGGGTGCCTCAAGACTAACTTATTCTTTAAGTAAATTCGGGATTATAAGCCCCTGGTTTAATGCAGTTCATCCAAAGTTCAGAACACCAGCTCGCACTATCATAATCTTCTCAATGATAGGGATAGTGGA
>JALHSU010000075.1 GCA_022865345.1 Candidatus Zixiibacteriota bacterium | reverse complement strand
ATAGTATAGTTATTATCTTTAGACAAAAGCTTATCTTCCAAGAACACTGTTTAAGGGACTCAAACTCTACTAATAGTTATAAATCGACTCGAAATTAGATTCCTTTACTATTAATTTTAGGTTTATGATTATGCATTGAAAAGGAAGGCTAAATTTGTAGAAAGAAGTCCCGCTGCAGACTGCCTCGACTTTATCATTTCTGTAATGCTGTTCAACACAGTGTTAATCTTGAATTCGTTTCCTGCATCCAAAACAAGGCTACTTTCACCAATTGCTGTCCAACATCATCTCTTTTTATTATCTGGAATATCTTTAGTGGAATGGCTAATGTGATGCCAGAAGTGGCTGTAGTGACTGTTACCATCCCCAGCTCTCCCAGACCCCGGGAATTGCAGGAAGGGCTTTTGATACTTTAGCCTCCCATAATATCAATATTCAGGCAGTTTCGACTTCGATGACTTGTTTGCATTGCCTTATAGCCAAAAACCAGCTTGAATTAGCTGCACAGGCACTGCAAAAAGAATTCGGATTGATTTGAGTATTCGAGGTCTAAGTAATCTGTAGGGGCACGGCACAGTTCGACAGGCTCACTGCTCTGAGCGAAGCCGAAGAGCACCGTGCCCCTACCCTTTTCAGGGTCGGAGATTTGAAAGGCAGGGATTCCCGTTCCTGATTCATTTCTTGAAATTTGAAAAAACCGTCCGATAACAAAAATATAGCCAATCGAAATGTGTGGAATTCTCGTACGAGGATTTAAATATAATGTTACTGAGATTCAATCTAAATGATGCCAAAAAATATATCGATAGTAAAAGGACTTAATATCTTAACGGGAGTTGAAACATGATTAGAAGACTTGCTGCTATTATTCTCATTTTTGCCTGCACGGCCGGTGCTTGGGTTATCCTGGGTGGAACAGTTTTACTGCGGACAGACAACCAGGATAATAGGCTCAGGAATGCAGTTGGACAGCTCTGGGGAACTGTGCAGGTCCAAAAGGCACCATCTGTTTACTATGAGACCATAAGCAAGAGTGAAACCCAACGCGTAGAGTCGGGCAAGACGGTCAGCGAGATTCAGTCCCAGACTATCACCAATTATGTCCCGCTCAAGTCCAGCCAGATCGATGTTTCGTTGTTTCTGGAGCATCGCAAAAAGGGACTGTTGTGGTATCCGACTTATGCCGTGGACTTTTCTGCGCATTATGTCGTCTCCAACGACACCCCGGAACCACGTGAAATGTTCATAAGTTTCACCTTTCCCACCGCCGGAGCAGTCTATGATAATTTTCGCTTTGCCATCGCTGGCAAAGAGCTTCAGAACATCGAACCATCCTCCGGCTCGCTACAGCAACTTCTTAAGCTTGACCCTGGACAAAGGGAGACTGTAGAGATAGCCTACAAATCACAGGGAATGAGTGAGTGGGGGTACGAATTTGGCGAGAACGTAAGTCAGGTGAGGGATTTCCTGCTCAGCATGAAGACCGATTTCAAAAAGATAGACTTTCCCCAGAATAGTATTTCTCCGACCTCACGGATCCAGACCAGGGACGGATGGGAACTAAAGTGGCAGTATTCCAATCTTCTTACCGGCGTTAAAATCGGCATGGTGATGCCTAACAAGCTTAATCCAGGACCCTGGGTCAGCAAGGTAACTTTCTCCGCGCCGATTTCCCTTTTTCTGTTTTTCTTTCTGCTGTTCATTTTTACAACGCTTCGAAAAATCGAAATTCACCCGATGAACTATTTCTTCCTGGCAGCCGCATTTTTCAGTTTCCATCTCCTCCTGGCTTATCTGGTAGATCACATTTCGATCCACACTGCATTTTTCATCAGCTCGGCCGTTTCCATACTCCTGGCGGTGACCTATATGCGGCTTGTCGTTCGCACCCGATTCGCACTCCTGGAAATTGGAGTCACCCAGCTTGTTTACCAGGTTTTCTTTTCCTACACCTTCTTCTTTGAGGGATTCACCGGACTGGTTATAACTATTCTATGTATTTTGACCTTGTTTGTTGTCATGCAGATGACGGGAAAAGTGAATTGGGGTGAGGTTTTTCAGAAAAAGAAAAGTCCATAGCTCCTCACTCTGTTGAGGATGAGAACCCGGTCCATCAGGAGGCGTAGGGGCGATCCGTAGGGTCGCCCTGATACTTTGAGAAGACCCACAAGGGGCAGGTTTGAAACCTGCCCCTACCATGCGTTCTTATTTACTGTCCTCACCAACGAAAATGTGGAATTAGTTAATTGGCCCAACTGCTAGCAAAAACCAATAAGTGATAGTGCAACCCCTCTTCGGATAAGGCACGACGATGATTTATTTTAAAAAAATACTTTACAAAGCCGAAGAGATTAGATAAAATATTTGTAGATTCTTAATATATTCTATCTAATCTACGCAAAATAAATTATCGGAAGCCAATAAAACCTAATCGAAAGGGGGAAAATATGATAAAGAAGAAACTAATTGGGCAAATTCTGTTGTTAGCCGGTATTATTACGGTAACTATCACATTTGTAATGTTTAACTTAAAGGCTCAGACTGAAAAGATTCCCAGCAACAAAAAGGAACCTCCTAGGTTTGGAGAGCTAAGGATTGTGAATGAAGGAGATGCGTTTTTATTAAAACCTGCAGGATATTTTTCTTATTATAACCATCTGAACTCGGCAGGAGACTATAAGGATTATGAATTTGTTACAGGTGAAGGGGTTTTCGCCTGCACATTGAGTAATATCCCCGTATGGTCAGATTACGATCTTTACTTGCTAGACTGCAAGAAAGAAATAATCGCTTCTTCCGAGAATGGTGGAAACTATGATGAGTATATCTCGAAAGATGTACCTATAGGTCTATATTACGTCAGGGTGTATTGTTTCAGCGGAGGCAACCCTACACAAAATTACCATCTCTTTGGTCAAAGCCCTGACCAGACTATTGCCCCGGATTTTAGAATACTTAGTATTACCGCAAGCGACTCAAATCCGATAGTAGGAAGTTACATTACCCTTAAACTAACCGTTGTAAATTTCAGTCCATGCACTACATCTACTTTTTACACTTCCTTATTCCAGAATCGTGATACGCCGCCAACGGCTCCAAATTGCCAGGGTCAGTATAATTTCTTTTGGGGACAGTTGGGGTCGTTCGAACAGCATGAATTTATACAATATTACGTTACCAGTTATACCGCTACAACCTGGCAAGTTTACGGGCTTGTAGATTGCGATAATTCGACAACAGAGCTAAACGAATGCAATAATAGTTACGGACCGATGCGAATTACATGGCGAGAACCGCCTCCAAAACCAGATTTGATGTTTACAAATGTCACGCCAAGCAGCGTTACACCAGGGGTAGCAAAATATGACTACCTCTATACTGATGTCACTATACATAATGCCGGTAATGCCTCAGCAAGTCTTATCTGGACTGATATCTTCTATGATACAACAGCAGCACCTGTTGCACCTGCCATTGGGAATGACTATCGATACACCAGTTCTTTGCCCGTAGGGAACAGCAATACTTTTACGTTTGTTACAAGAAACCGCAGCGGAAATGCAGAGTCTTGGGATAATTATCTGCTTGTCGATTCACCTGAATGGACTGATGAGCAGAATGAAAATAACAACGTTTATGGACCGATCCACATAAGCTGGATTGTCATGGAACATTATCCTCAACGAACAAGAGATCAAATAATCAATACTGCGGCAGAATTCGTAAATGCTTTTTGGCAACCTTCTGCTAACAATCTCTATCCACCTGGTGAATGTCCTAACTGGCGTATAGACCCCCTCAATAATTTAGGATTCCCGATTGCTGGCGAGGCTTACGAGTGGGGTGCGTGGGACAGACCTAATGATTTCTTGAGACTTCTAAACCTGAAATATAATTCTGCTGCATTTTTTAAGCCGGGTTATCGTGAATCGCTTTATTGTGAACCCGGGGGCGATCCTTTCTGGGCAATCGGTTCAGATTGTGCTGGATTAGTATCAAGAGCCTGGAATTTGTCTTACATGTGTGAAACCGAATGTTTAACGAGTACCTATGTAAGTAACCCACTTCCTAACTATGATTATAAATATTTAGTGAGGGGCGATATCGTCTGCTGGCCAGATACACATGTGGCCCTATTTTATGAGTGGGGTGACTACGATACCATGTGGGTGATAGAAGAAACACCGCCAAGGGCAAGGTTGTTTAAGTGGCCACTGCAAAAATACTCTCCAAAGTATAAGCCCTATAGATACAAAAATGTCGCCGGCGTTCCGTTTATCGCAGGGGATGCTAACAGCGATGGAATAGTTAGCGTCGGGGATGTTATATGGCTCATCAATTACTTGTTCAAACATGGACCGCCACCTCAGCCACTGTGTAAGGCAGATGTCAATGCGGACGGCAGGGTAACCGTAGCCGATGTAGTATATCTTGTTAGTTATCTTTTTAAAGGGGGACCAGACCCCTTGAATGGCTGCGCATAGTGTCAATAGGGTATTAGACATTAAAACTGTTAGAAAATTTAACTAAACCAAAATAGGTCGAGGAAACGTATAAAAAGTGAGGAGTAAAATGAAAAATTTAAAGAATATTCACTTGGTCTTGGGGTTGCTCCTTGTTTTAATCACTCCTGTTTTTGCGACAGAAACTGTGCAACAACAGACCTACGGCTCAAAGGTGATACTCAGCGCCCCCTGGGGACAGAACCCAGGCGAATTCGGCCTTGATAACCCTTATGCCCACAATTCCAAAGCCCATGACCTGGGTCCAATCCAGGGACCGAGCACATTCACAATTGCTCCTAATGGTGACATTTATGTCTGTGACACCTTCAATGGACGAATCCAGAGATTTAGCCCGGCTGGGAATCTGATAACTGTCATAAGTGGAAGGGCAGGTTATGGAGATGACATTTGTATAGACCAGAATCAAGACATTTATGTATTATACGGAAGCGCTGCACCTCCCAGGGTATTAAAATACGATCAGGCTGGAAATCTGTTAAAAGAATATGTCTCTTTCCAAGACGAGGATGCAAAGGGCATGAACTATGGAGGAGGCTCTACCAAGCTCTATTGTGACAACTCTGGTAGACTGTTTTTGTCCTATTATAGAGAGAATTCAAGAATGCAGGCGATCTTTCAATTTGGAACCACTGCCGGAGATTATGCACCAGCTCAGCAGAAAGCCACCCTGAGAAAAGGCTTCGCTGGAACAAGTGGCTTCATCCTTGACAAAGGCCAGATCCTTCAGGAGATAGAAGGGAAAATGGCGTCAGTGGATAATACAGGCAAGGTTGTTACAGAGTACAACATTTCTGCTGGCTCTTTTAGTTTTTTTGATATCGACCCCCAGGGAAATGTCTATATGCACGCCTACGTACAAAAGGATGAAGAGATTTCGGAAAAAGTAAGAAAATATACTGCAAATGGAGCTCTAATCTCGGAGATTGCATGGAAGAGCACAGGATATGCCATACATAATTTGAACAAATCTCTAAGCATCGATAGCCAGGGGAATATCTACGTATTCGATTCCACCAAAGATGGCATAACCATCACCAAATGGTCACCATCCAGGGCTAACAAGTAGATAGAACAAAAAACGTCCGGCATAAAGTCCTATAAACGGATCCGTAGGACCGGACGCTGCTTTTTCATTCGCTATTCGTCATCCGTCATTGTTTTTATCATTTATCATCCATCACCTCATAATCCGCATCCACTGCACCATCTTTCCCCTCTTTTTTCTCTTCCTTTTTCTCCTCAGGTTGTCCCTCAGAAGGTTTGCCTGCATTCTGCTGACTGGTGGTCTTTTTGTACATCTCTTCGGCTATTTTATGCGAGGCAGTCAGAAGCTCTTCAGTTGCCCTGTCGATCTCTTCTTTATTATCACTGCGAATGACGGATTTGACTTTTTCTACTGCCTGCTCAATCTTTTTTCTTTCTTCAAGAGAAACTTTATCTCCGTATTCCTTTAAAGTTTTCTCTGTGGTGTAGACAACCTGGTCAGCCTTGTTCCGGGATTCAACCAAACCCTTCTTTTTCCTGTCCTCTTCTGCATGAGATTCTGCATTTTTCACCATACCCTTAATCTCTGGCTCAGATAGTCCTGAAGAGGCTTGAATCTTAATCGACTGCTCCTTACCGGTTCCCAAATCCTTGGCTGAAACGTGAACTATTCCATTCGCGTCTATGTCAAAGGTGACCTCGACTTGAGGAATACCCCTGGGAGCAGGAGGAATCCCGACCAAATCAAACCTGCCCAGTGTACGGTTATCTATAGCCATTTCCCTTTCACCCTGGAGAACGTGAATAGAGACTGCGGTCTGGTCATCTGCGGCTGTGGAAAATATCTGGCTCTTTCTGGTGGGGATCGTGGTATTCCTTTCAATCAGCCGGGTCATCACTCCGCCTAAGGTTTCAATTCCTAAGGACAGAGGAGTCACATCTAAAAGCAGAACGTCTTTCACTTCTCCGGTCAAGACTGCGGCTTGAATGGCTGCGCCGACTGCTACTACTTCGTCAGGATTAACTCCCTTATGCGGCTCTTTTTTGAAAAGCTCCTTAACTAATTCCTGAACCTTGGGCATCCTGGTCTGTCCGCCGACTAATATAACCTCATCTATATCATCAGGTGACAGTTTGGCATCTTCTAAAGCCCTCTTGCATGGACCAATAGTTCTCTGAAGAAGATCATCCACCAACTGCTCTAATTTCGCTCTGGTTAGCGAGAGGTCCAGATGTTTTGGGCCTGAGGCGTCAGCAGTTATGAACGGGAGATTGATATTGGTCTGCATGGTCGTGGAAAGCTCGCACTTAGCCTTTTCTGCGGCTTCTTTTAATCTCTGTAAAGCCATCCGGTCTTTTCTTAAATCTATGCCGTAGTTTTTCTGGAACTCATCTGCCATCCAGTCGATAACTTTCTGGTCAAAATCATCTCCGCCTAAATGAGTGTCGCCATTGGTTGACCTGACCTCAAATACTCCTTCGCCAATCTCCAAAATGGATATATCAAAAGTCCCGCCCCCTAAGTCAAACACTGCTATCTTTTCATCTTTCTTCTTTTCAAGCCCATAGGCTAAGGAAGAAGATGTAGGCTCGTTTATGATTCTTATGACATCCAGCCCAGCGATTCTTCCGGCATCCTTGGTTGCCTGTCTTTGTGAATCGTTGAAATATGCCGGCACAGTGATAACTGCCTGGATGACCGGTTCTCCGAGATAATCCTCTGCCGTTTTTTTCATATACTGCAAAATCATGGCTGAGATCTCCGGAGGCGAATATTCTTTTCCCTGAATTAAAACCCTTACATCTCCGTTGGTTGCTTCCACGATTTTATAGGGAACTATTTTCTCCTCTGCCAGGACCTCATTATGCTTTCTGCCCATAAATCTTTTGATGGAGAAAACAGTATTTTCAGGATTAGTGATCGCCTGCCTTTTGGCGATCTGCCCGACCAGTCTCTCGCCTGTTTTCGTGAAGGCTACGACCGAAGGAGTGGTTCTCATCCCTTCAGCATTGGGAATGACTTTAGGCTCTCCCCCTTCCATCACCGCCACGCAGGAATTGGTCGTCCCTAAATCTATTCCGATAACTTT
>JALHSU010000074.1 GCA_022865345.1 Candidatus Zixiibacteriota bacterium | reverse complement strand
GCCAGAAATACGGCTCCCAGATTCATTCTCCGAAGAACTGCCTGCCGGGAAGCGGCTGGAAGATTCTGAGCAGGGAAAAAACCAGGATTAAAGGCTCTTCCGGGTCCAGTCTTCTGGTAAACCGGCTTTTGATCTCGGACAATCAGTCCAGAGAGGTTATGTATTACTGGTTCCAGACCAGAAGCGGACTGGTTACCAGCGAATTAGGCTTAAAGCTGGACCTGGTCATCAACTCGCTAAAAAGAGCACCCACAGATGCCGCTTTTATCCGCATAAATCTACCCCTGAACGAGGTTTCTGAAAAAGAGGCTCTTGTTCTGGTCGAGGATTTTCTTAAGGTTTTCCAGCCCAGGATAAAAGAGGCGCTTCCTTTTTAAGTAAAGATTTCAAATTAAAAGGGGAGACGCAAGACGGGGAATAAATAATCGTTAATATAAAATTCTAAATGAGGATAGTTTCTTCTCCCTCTCCTCCCAGGAGAGAGTAAGGGTGAGGTCACTTTTTTATTTCGTATAGGACTGAGTTTTTATCTATCCTTAAATCAAGAACTGAAGCAAGACTGCCCGGTCAAGTAAAGAAAGAATTCAATCAGGATAAGGATTCTGCAGGTTTATTATTTGCAAATTCTTCCGATAATCTGAAATAGACATCTTTTGAAGGAGTTTTTATGAATAGTGAAAAAAGAGACTCCAGGAGGATAAAAACCCATTTCGATTTTGATTTCAGAGTGCCGGACTCGACTAATGCTTCTGTATTGACCACTTCCAGGACCAAAGACATCTCTGCCACTGGCATGCAGTTTATCTCACCCTTTCCTTTAGCTATCGGCTCGAGCATGGAGGTCAGACTTCACCTGTCCAGAGCTGCTCAACCTTTGAGCATCATCGGAAAGGTGGCTTACATCTCTCAGTGGGAGATGGAGCAATATGTTATCGGGGTGACTTTTACTCAGCTTGAGCCAGAAGCCCAATCGACTTTAAAAAAACAGATCGAGAGTATTGATATTTACCCTTTGCTGGAGCAGATGGTAAAAGAGCAGGCATCCGATCTGCACCTGACCGCGAATCATCCTCCTACTTTGAGGATAGACCGTGAATTGAAAAACTGGGGGAATAAATCCCTGACACCAGATGAGGCGAAAAGATTGATTTATTCAGTTATGACCCCCCAGCAGATCAGTAGTTTCGAGAAGATAAAAGAGTCAAACTTCGCCTACTCCATTTCTAATCTGGGAAGATGGAGGGTGAATGTGCATTTCCAGCAGGGTAATGTGGAATCAGCCTTTCGTCTGATCAAGCCACCTGACAAAAGCATTGCTGAACTGGGTCTACCTCATGTGGTAGAAGAGCTGGCCAGGTGCAATGATGGTTTAGTGGTGGTGTCCGGCCCGGCAGGAGTTGGAAAAAGCACTACCATAGCCGCAATGATCGAACTGATAAACAAGGAATTCAGAAAAATAATCATCACTCTGGAAGACCCGATTGAATTTGTGCACCAGAGTAAGAAATCTTTGATCAAACAAAGAGAGATCGGGATTGATACCCATTCCTTCAAGCACGGTTTAAAGCACGTTTTAAGGCAAGACCCGAACGTGATTTTCATCGGTGAAGTCAGGGATCTGGAGACGATGGTCACTGCCCTGACCGCAGCAGAAACCGGACACTTGGTTTTTACCACTTTGCATACCAGCGATGCTCCTCAGACGGTCAACCGTATCCTGGGGATTTTTCCGCATGACCAGAGGCAGGGGGCGGCTCTGCAGCTTTCCTCCTGTCTAAAGGGTATCATCTGCCAGAAGCTTCTTCCCAGGAAAGATAACCAGGGGCTGGTGCCGGTTACTGAGGTTTTGATCGGAACACCTGCGGTAAAGGGGACTATAAGACAGATGAAGATCGAACAGTTAGCCTCCTTAATCCAGACCGGGGCTCAGGACCAGATGTATAGTATGGACCATTCGATTTTCAACCTGTACGAGAGAAAAATAATCTCCTATGAGACCGCAGCCAACTGGATTAACGAAGGGGTGGTTTTGAATGCTTTAGTCGAGAAAAGAAAACAGGAACAATTAGCCTATCAGAGAATGGCGGAAAAGGTGCGGTAAGATTAAAGAAAAAGGAGCCAAAAGGAAGAGTTTTTTTAAAAACTCTTCCTTTTTCTTTTTGTATTCGACCTGAACTTAGGGAATAGGAATCGCCGATTCAAAAAATTGTAGGGACAGAACAGTGTTCTGTCCTTGCATAATCGGTAATCCCGCCTTGCCCCCAAGGCGGGACAATTTAAGAGTCGTAAGTCATAGCTTTAGCCATGCGAAAAGAAGCAACCCTGAAGTGTTGCCCTACGAAAAAATCGAAAACTCTTGACAAAAGAAATTCTTTTGTCTTATACTGTATTAGATTAAGAAGAAAAGATGGATTTAAAGCATAAGCTAGTATGAATGAACTCCTGATATCTTCTCATGCTGAAAGAAGAGTAGGGACGCATGGTCATGCATCTCTACTGAGGGATTCACGTGTTACAATGACTTCCAGATTGGGCAAAATATCTGTATTTAGTGCTCTTCTGCTCATATTTTGCTCTGGCGCGTTAGCCACCGAGGTCTTAGATAATTTCAAAATGGCTAGAAGCTATCTTGATGCTGACCTGGTGATCATAGGCGATGTTCTCTCATGTTCAACCGAGGTGGCCGAAGAGAAAGACGTGCTGGGCAGTGACGGTTGGGTGCAGCACTTCACTGAACTGGTGAGTACCTACGCGGTTAGAGTCGACAGTGTCCTAAAAGGATCTTTACGTGATACTCTGATTATCATTCAAAATGAGTCGGGTAAAAGTTATGCCCTTAGGACAACATTTTTTAAACTCGATGAAAAAGGTGATTCCCTGTTTTTAGGCGAGACAACTGCGCCGATGAATGATGTAGGCTGGAACAGCATTCCTGAATTGGCTAAATACGTGCTACTTCTCAAGAAGAAAGACGGGAAATACACTTCCATTTTATGTCATTCTCCGGATGAATATAGCCTGGATCTTTATAGACAGGTGAAGGAGCAAGGCGAAGACTATTTCAAGCCGCCTGAACCTCAGCG
>JALHSU010000073.1 GCA_022865345.1 Candidatus Zixiibacteriota bacterium | reverse complement strand
CCTGGCTCAGGAAAGGCTTAAATCGGTGGAATAGATGTTCAGTTTTCTATACCCCACACTCCTCTGGGCTCTTTTGGCTGTTGCCATCCCGATCTTAATCCATCTTTTTTCCAGGCAGAGAGTCAAGAAGATAGAATTCTCATCCTTAATATTCCTGAAATCCTTAGAGAAAACCCGTCTAAAGGCAATAAAAATCAAAAGCTTGATTCTACTTTTAATTCGTTCCTTAATAATCTTTTTTGTGGTCTTAGCTTTTGCCCGACCAAGTGCCAGAACCGGGTTTGCCTCGAAATTAGGGGCAAAAGCAAAAAGCTCCGTACTTTTTTTGATAGATAATTCCTACCGGATGGGATACGAGACAAAGAAGGGTAGCCTTCTATCCCTGGCATTGAGAAAAGGTGAAGAACTTTTAAAAACTTATAAAGAAGGAGATGAGCTTTACCTTGTAACCTATAATTCTATACCTCAGAAATTTTTATCCTATCCCACTTTTGACTCATCCCTTATCTCCAGAGCCATCCTGGAGACAGAGCTAACTTTCGAGCCAGCGAACTTAGATCAGGGTTTAAAGGCAGGGTTTGACCTTTTGGCTCGATCTAAAAATGAGAATAAAGAGATCTATCTGTTTACGGATTTAAAAGACAGAGAGCTTCCTTTTCTGCAAAGATGGGACAAGGTTTTTAAGGATAAGGGAATAAAACTTTTTATTGTCAGATTGTCAGATGAACAGAAAGAGAACTGGGGAATAAAGAAAATCGAAGTCGAGGGGGCTTTAGAAAAAGAGACCCCTTTTGAGATAAGGGGGATAGTTGCCAATTATAGCCACAAGCCTGCCCAAAATCTGCTGCTTAGCCTGTACCTAGATGGAAAGAGAGTGAGCCAGACAAATCTGGACCTCAAAGGAGAAGAGGAGAAGAAATTTGATTTCACCCAGCAGGCTATTGAAGCCGGGCTTCATTCAGGTTGCGTGGAGATTTCAGATGACAACCTTCTGGCAGATAACAAAAGATTTTTTGCCTTTAACCTTCCGGAAAAAATCGGAGTTCTTTTGGTGGGAGATAAAGGGGGAAAAGAAGATTATTTAAGATTAGCCTTAAATCCGAAAGGTGAAGGAAAAAACCAGATCGAACTCACTCAAATCGACTCGAAATTCTTTTCCAGGGTTGAGCTTTCAAATTATCAGGTGATAGTCTTATCTGGCCTTTCAGGAATAAGCTCAGAGGACTTAAAAAGGTTAGATAAATTTTTGAACTCTGGAGGAGGGGTTTTGTTCTCCTTTGGCAAAGGGGAAGAAGATGTTTATGCTGAAGTCTGCAGAAAGTATCTTAATTCTACCTTGAAAGGTAAATCAGATTTTTCGGGAAAAAGTCAGGGCTTTTTAACCTTAGAGAAGATGGACCTATTTCACCCTGTGTTTCAGCCTTATAAGGAGCTGGATAAAACAAAGTTCCCACAGCTTAAGTTTTTTTCCATTTACGAGGTAACTCCCGGAAAAAAAGCTAAGGTTCTGGCGAATTTCAGCTCCGGCTCACCGGCATTAATTGAAAGTTCTTCAGGCTCAGGCAAAATATTAGCTTTTATGAGCTCGTATGAGCCGGAGTTCTCGGATTTAGGAGAGCATACGATTTTCGTCCCGTTTGTGCGCCGCTCAGTTGAATATCTTTGCTCCAGTCTTTTCCCTTTAGAAGAATTTTTAGTAGGCGAGAAAATCAGAAGGGAGTTTGAGTCTCCAAAAATCGAAAAAGTTGAGCTGGTTGACCCGGATAATTTCAAAGTCACTTTAATCCCGGAGTTTTTCAAAGACAAACTTATCCTGAAACTTGAGGAGATGAGAAAACCGGGAATCTATAAGCTTCAATCCGGGGGTGAGGTCATTGACCAGCTTGCAGTAAATCTCGATGTCCGGGATTCAGATTTTGAGCCGTTAACAGACTCTGAATTAAAAAATGATCTGAAAGATAGCCCTAATCTACTGGTCATTGGACCGGACCAGGATTTGGAAAAGGAGATACTGAAGACCAGGTATGGGAAAGAACTGAGCAAAAATTTCTTGTGGCTGGCTTCAATTTTTCTTATCTTAGAGATGTACCTTTCGAAAAGCAGGAAAAAAGATTTAGAGCATTTTTCTAACTTTTCCAAAGGAGAAGAAATTGCTCAAACCAGTTAGAATCTGCTTTTTGCTCTTCTTGTTTTCAATCTTTGAATGCACGCCGCTTTATCACCCCCCACAGACTGAAAATCCAGAAGAAAGTCCATATAAAAAAATAAGAATCCGGGTTGTAACTCAGGATAAAGGTTATCCTCTGGGCGGGCCTGTGGATTTGAAATTAGAGATCGAGAATGTCTCCGAAGACGTGGTCAGATTGAATTTCGATTCAAACCAACTTTTCGATTTCAAAATCTACAGAAAAGGGCGGGAATTCTGGAGATGGTCTTATGACAAAGTTTTCGAGAAGACCGAACTCAATCTTTCGATCTACCCGAAAGAGGTCTGGACTTTTAAGACAGAATGGGATACTAAGGATAACCAGAGAAGATGGGTATTGGGTGGAAGATATTATATAGAAGGGATTCTAAACAGTTCTCCGCCGTTGAAATCTGAACAGGTGGAGATAGGGCTAACAGATTAGGGAGAAAAAATATGGCCTGGTATGATGAGTTTTTTAAGGAAGATTACCTGGAAATCTATCAGCCTTTTCTAACCGAGGAAAGGACAAAGGCGGATGTAGATTTCATTGCAGAGGTTTTGAATCTTCCTCCGGGAAGCAAAATCCTGGATTTAGCTTGCGGATTTGGAAGACATGCGATCCCTTTAGCTAAAAGAGGATATGATATAACCGGACTGGATTACACTGAGAAATTTATTCAGATGGCGGAGGAGAAAGCAAAAGAGGAGAATCTTCAGATTGAATTTTTAGTCGGGGATATGAGGAAAATCCCTTTTGAGAACCATTTTGCCGCAGCCATCTCCTATTTTACCAGTTTTGGATTTTTTTCAGACGAGGAGAACTTCGAAGTCCTTAAAGGCGTGTCTAATTCCTTGAAAAAAGGAGGTAAATTTCTCCTGGATATCATAAACCGGGATTTTCTGGTGAAAAATTGGCGGCTAAAAGACTGGGATAGATTAGAGGATGGGACTCTGGTTTTGGAAGAGAATAGTCTGGACTTGATGACTAACCGGCTGAAAAATTATAAGACCATCATAGATAAAAAAGGCGAGAGGACTAAATGGTTTGAGCTTCGGCTTTATACCCTTCAAGAGTTGGTTTACCTTTTGGAAAAGGTGGGCTTGAAGGTGATTCAGACTTATGGGAAAAAGGATAAATCACCCTATTCGATCGATGCTCCGAGGATGATTATCCTTTCACAAAAGATTTAAGAGTGGTATCCTCCAGCCAGGTCAGGGGACCTGGCGGCACGTAATAAGTACATAATGGTCGGGCAAGGGTGCCCGACCTACGAAAGCTTTTTTATTCCATACCTAGCGTAGGCAGGGCTCCCAGCCCTGCTTAAAAGGAGGTGAGAAAAATGCCAGCCAAGAAGAAGGCCAGTTATAAGTGCGTGAAGTGCGGATCTAAGTCCAGCAAGCCGGATAAATGCTGTGGAGCACCGATGAAGAAGATGTCGAAGTAGGATTTAGGTTATAGGTGGTAGGTATTAGGGAAAAACTTGCGTAGGGGAGGGGCTCGTCCCCTCCCGTTCCTTACTTAAAAACATGAAAGTCTTAGGGATTTCAGGTAGCCCGATTAAAAACGGGAATGTGGATTTATTGATTCAGCAGGTTTTGAAAGGGGCGGAAAGTAAAGGGGGTAAAACTGAGATTTTATATTTGGAGAGACTAAAAATTTCCCCTTGCAGGTCCTGCGGCAAAAATCCTGAGCCGAGATTTTGTTTTATTAAGGATGATATGGCTGAGGTTTACTTCAAGCTAAAAAGCTCAGATGTGTTGGTCTTAGGCTCACCAATTTACTTTGACACAGTTTCAGCGCAAATGAAGTTATTTTTAGATAGATGCAACTGCCTGACACCTCTGGTTAAGAAGAAAAACAGATATTCTTTCAAGTCGAGACTGAAAAAGAAAAGAAAAGGGGTCATTATTTTAGTCGCAGGTGAAAAACAGAAGTTCGACTGTGCCCTGATTCCTCTTTTAGGTTTTTTCAAATGGGCGAATGTAAAATATGTTGATAAGATTTTGTATGCACATAATTACTTTGAGAAGGGGAAGGTGAAAGAAGATAAAAAGATAATGCAGGAGGCTCTTGATTTGGGGAGAAAATTGTTTTCGTAGCGCGAACCTTTCAGGTTCGCTGCGGATGGAGGCGAGGCTAATCCCGCAAGTGGCGGGACGCACTACGAACTGTAGTTGCTCGATTTATCGAGCACAGGAAGGACAGAACAGTGTTCTGTCCCTACGAATAACCAATGCCCAATAAATTGGGCAACTACACTTCTTAGCTGAAGGCTGAAGTCTCAAGACCTTGACAACCTTCTGCTGCAAAAAAAGGTAGAACAGACATTCCTGTCTGTTCAGACAGGGGTCAGACATGAATGTCTGACCTACCAAAGAAAAATGGAACTCTGAAGAGTTCCGCTACAAAAAACCAGAGCCTTTTGCTCTCCTTGTAAAAATCGCAATATTATGGTTGATTTTTTAAAAGGAAAGGATAAATTACTCAAGTGAATAAATTCTCAAACTTATATCAGAATACTAAAACTTCAAACCATATAAGGAGGTTTAAATGATCGTGAAGCTTTCCAACGGGAAAGAGATTCCCGTTGAGATGCACAAGGTCAGGATTGTGCAGAAAACTTTTCTTATTCCAGTTGAACAAAGGCTTAAGGCTATTGAAGAGGGTGGGTATAATACCTTCTCCCTTCGCACCAGAGATATCTTTCTGGATATGCTTACTGACAGCGGAACCAATGCGATGAGCGATAACCAGCTGGCTGCGATGATGGTCTCAGATGATGCCTATGCCGGCTGCGAGAGTTTCTATAAGTTAGCCAGCTCCATAAAAGACGTCTTAGGATTCGACTATGTTCTGCCGGTTCATCAGGGAAGGGCAGCCGAGCATCTTTTAGCCAAGGTTTTTATAAAACCCGGTGACGTTATTCCGATGAACTACCATTTCACCACCACCAGAGCCCATTTTGAATTAGCTGGGGGAAGAGTGCTGGAGATCTACAGGGATGAGGCTTTGATTACTCAGAGCACCAACCCTTTTAAGGGAAACCTGGATTTACAGAAGTTCAGAGACGTCATAAAAAAGTATGGCAGGGATAAGATATCCTTTATCAGAATGGAGGCGACCACCAATCTACTGGGAGGACAGCCTTTTTCAATGGAGAACTTAAGAGAGGTAAAGAAGATCGCTGCAGAAAATAATATCTTCCTGGTTTTCGATGGAAGCTTGATCTCGGAGAATGCCTACTTTATAAAGAAAAGAGAAAAAGGATACGAGAACAAATCGATTCAGGAGATAATCACAGAGCTGATGAGCTATGTCGATATCTTCTACCTCTCAGGAAGAAAGAGCAGTTGCGTAAGAGGCGGGTTCATAGCCACCAACAACAAAAAATATTATGAGGAGATAAAACCCTGGCTTCCGGTTTACGAGGGGTTTTTGACCTACGGTGGGATGTCCACCAAAGAGATCGAGGCAATGGCAGTCGGATTAAGAGAGATGACTGATGTGAATGTGGCTGGAAGTGCGGCGGAATTTGTCAAGTATTTTGCAGAAAGGCTGATAGAGCATAAAATCCCGGTGGTGACGCCTCCAGGAGGTCTTGCCTGTCATCTGGATGCCAAACTGTTCTTACCTCACATCCCCTGGAATCAATATCCAGCCGGCGCTCTTTCTGCGGCAGTATATATAGCATCTGGTGTGAGAAGTATGGAAAGGGGCACTATCTCAGTTGACCGTGACCCGGATACAAAACAGGAGATACCTTCAGATTTAGAATTAGCCCGGCTGGCAGTGCCCAGAAGGGTTTACACGATGTCGCAGATCGAATACGTGGTTGACCGGTTGACCTGGCTGCACAAGAACCGGGATATAGTCAAGGGATTGAAATTCGTGGAGGAACCGCCAGTCTTGAGGTTCTTCTTCGGCAAATTAATTGCCCTGGATAACTGGGGTGCGAAATTAACTGAGGCTTTCAAAAAAGAAATCGGGCCGGAATAAAAAGAAGTTCAGGAGTTCAAGGGTTTAAAGGATCAAAGGAGCCGCGTAGGGGCGGAGTTTAACTCCGCCCTTCTCTGCTTCTCAGATTGCATAATATCCGCTAAGAAGGGGTTAAGAGATGCTAAAAGTTAAAAGAGTTTATGAGGAGCCAGCCAAAGAGGATGGGTTCAGGATATTGATTGACCGGCTCTGGCCACGTGGTCTGACAAAAGAAAGGGCAAAGGTTGATTTATGGCTCAAAGATATTGCGCCTTCTGATGCTTTGAGAAAGTGGTATGGGCACGACCCGAAGAAATGGCTTGAGTTCAAGCACAGGTATTTTTCAGAGCTAAAGGACAAAAAAGAATCTCTTGATCTGATTGAAAGCAAAGCGAAAAAAGGAACGGTTACAATTCTCTTTGGTTCAAAGGAGGAAAGATTCAATAATGCAATGGCGTTGAAAGAATATTTCCAAAAAAAGATGAAGTAGTGAACGTCAGGAGCCTCGTGCTCCTGACAGAAATTTTAGAGTCAGGAGAGCAGGTCTGGAGCTAATATTTGGTAGGTCAGACATCCCTGCCTGACTGAGCAGACAAGATTGTATGTTCCACCACGAGGCGAAATTAATTGTATAAAAGACCTTTTTTATTCATTACAATATCTGCTTCCTTATTTGGCATTAGCACGCCTCTTGCCAAACTACTTGTCAAGAATATACCCCCGGTTGCTCTGGCTGGGCTTTTCTATCTTGGTGCATTCGCTGGTCTTTCCCTGTATTCTATAGTAAGAAAGAAAAGAATGACTGGCTCCTACAATGGAGTAGCATCACTGGAGAAAAAAGATTTACCCTGGTTGGCCGGGGCAATACTCGCAGGTGGAATTATAGGACCAATAAGCATGTTGATGGGGTTAACCCTTGTTTCAGGTTTCTCTGCGTCATTACTGCTAAATCTGGAAGGACTCGCCACCGCTATAATTGCTGTATTTATTTTCAAGGAGAATGCAGGAAAGCGTTTATGGCTGGCATTGGTATGCATGACTATTGCAGGATTGTTTTTAACCTGGGACCTTGGTGGAGGCAAGTTCAGCCCGGTCGGCCCGTTATTGATTCTCTTTGCAATGGTTTGCTGGGGAATAGACAATAACTTAACCCGCAACATTTCTGATAAAGATCCTATACAGATTGCCAGAATTAAAGGTTTAGTCGCCGGGATAATATCCCTCTCACTTGCATTAATTCTTGGAATAAAGATATTATTAGACTTCAAGATTGCATTTGCTCTATTACTGGGAGCACTCAGTTATGGTATTAGTCTGGTATTTTTTATTAAAGCGCTTGAGGGTTTGGGCTCTTCAAGAACCGGGGCATTCTTTAGCTTTGCTCCCTTTATCGGGGCCATAGCTTCGCTTATCATCCTCAGGGAATGGATTGGATGGGTGATGTTTCCTGCCTCGGGATTTATGATAATAGGAGTATGGTTGATAATTAGTGAAAAACATTTACATCTTCATCTTCATAAATCAATAACCCACGCCCATTCACACAAGCATAGCGATATACATCATCTGCATAAGCATTCAGGGAGTTTTACCGAACCACATTCTCATGAACACACTCATCCAGAACTATCCCATATTCATGTTCATTGGCCAGATACTCATCATAGGCATAAACACAGCCAGTAAAGCAGGGCCTCGTGCTCCTGACAGCAATTATAAAGTCAGGAGAGCAGGTCGCCTGACCTACTTAGCTTAGCTATGGATAAAATTTTTAAATTGAACATAAAAATTACTTTATTAATTTTTGCCTTCCTCGATTTGTTTTGTGTAGGAATGGGGATGGGCGTTCCAATTTTCTGCATATTATTCGGATTTCTTATCGGATGGTATACTGCAAGAAGATTAACTTTGTATAATGAAAACCTGAAAGATATTCTTAAAAAAGTCTTTAACTACGCCATTATCACTTCCCTTTTTACTCTTGTGGTGATGGCGATTCTCTGGGGACCTGCGATTAAATTGCTTTTCACCCCTGGATATGATTTCAAAAATTTCGGAATTCCCTTAATTCTTTTTGACCCGAAAGCCAGCTTTATTGGCTGGCTGGTTTTGATGATATTTATCTCACCATTCTTGCAGTTATTAACTACGATATTTGTTTCTTATATGACTTTGGTGAAGTGGTTTAAAAATGGCAAAAACGATTAATAAGCATATAAAGATTATTCAAGTTTTCAGTATTGCCTTGGCTTTAGTGGGTAAAATTTCACTTATAGAAATAGTTGAGAGGAGTTCAAAATGGAAGATAAAGAAATACTCAAACAAATTTCGGATGAAAAGAATAATTTTGGTACATGTGCAAAGTTTGCAGGGGCAGTGACTGTGGAGATCATTAAAGAAGCCCTTGAAAAACATGGTATTTCGACTTCACCACGAGATGTATTCATAAAGGGGATTCCTATTGAGATAGACTTGCTTATTCCTAAAAGAGGGGTGTTACCAAAACATGGCATCCTTTATGAACCTCAAGATGTTTTAGTTGTGCTAGAAATAAAGAATAGGGGTTCTTTTGGGAAAGAGACCATTAATAATATCAAAGGTAACTATCATAGAATAAAGCAAATTAATAAGAAAATTACTTGTGTCTATGTGACGTTATCAGAAAGAAAAGGATTTCCAGATCGAGTTACGAGAAAAAATACGGGTTTCTATTCATACACATTATTTTGGCATTCTGGTTCTGGTAAGAATTTTAAAAATGACCCCACCGATGACTGGCAGAAGTTATTAGAAAAGCTAAATGAAATAATCCAGAGAGGTTAAGTCATTTAATCTTTGACCAGTATCTCCTCTTGTAACAGATATAAATAAAATGGTTCGGGAAATCCAATTCCCGAACCAACTGGAGTAGGTAGGTCAGACATTCCTGTCTGACAGAACAGGCAAGATGCCTGTTCCACCGCAGGCCGCAGATTTTATTTTTTGCCAGTTATCTTCAATGACCTGTCTAGCAGTTCTTTGATCTTACTCAGCTTCTCCTTCTGTCTTTCTCTCGTCTTTTTATCCAGATCATAACCTAAAGCCTCCCTGCAGGTCGAGACGCATTCTGTAAAATCGCCGGAGTTAAAATAGGAATCTGCGATCCGGTACTGGCATTCTATCAGGTTATAATAATTTTCAGCAGGATTATTATTGAGCTTCTTTTTTATCAGCCCATAATATTCTATGGCTTTATACCAGTCGTATTTCTCATAGTGAGCTGTGGCTAAAGCCCATAAGAAGATCTTTCCATCTGGATATTCCTTTTGCAGACTATCGGCTAAGGAGATAGCTGGGGAGTAGTTTTTTTCTTTAATATAGATCCAGATCAAAGCGTTCAGGGCTGCCACCCTGGAGAAAAGGCTTTCTTTGGCAGCTAACTTTAACTCCTCTACACCTTTTTTCCTTTCATCTGCAAAAAAGGGAAGCCAGGCAAAAGATTTGGTAAAATAGCTGGTCCAGTAATGATATGAGCCTAAACCCACATAGGCATCGTAAAATTTGGGATTCAGTTCAAGCGCCCTTTTGAAGGCAGACTTTGCCTTTAAGGTGTTTTTGAATGCGGGCCACCAGCCGCCTTTTCGTGCCTTATATACTCCTAAATACCCATACGAATTACCTAGGTACAGGTAATCCCAGGGGGTCTCTTTTCCGGATTTTATTTTATTTCTGGCTAGTTTGATTGCGGTCTCAAGTTCTGAATAGAACTCCTTCTCTTTGAAATCACCCTCGTAGTCCATCATCTCTGCCTGGTACAAAGCGCCCAGGAAAAAATATCCAGCCGGGTCTTCGGGCTTTTCTCTTATGATCTGCTTAAACCTGCTCTCTGCGAAAAGATAGTTCTCGTTAAGGGTGGCATTTATCCCTTCAATTATCAGGTTTAGATAAAAGGAAGAGTCCGATGACCGTTCCGAAGGGTCGCCCCGCAGGGAATCAGCCGGATCAGAAGGAGAAGCAACAGAAGTAGAAATGATAAGGCTTATGAATAAAAAAATAAAAAGGGAAAATTTCATTTAGTTTTCAGCTTTTGAGAGATCTCCTTCTGCAGTTCCTTGACCTTATCCAGAAATGGCTCTGCATAATCGTTTCCTTTGACCTCAGGCTCAAGCTGAAGAGCTTTATTTAACTCCTGCTGAGCAGATTGAATATTTCCCAGGTTAAAATTGGTATAAGCCAGCCAGTAGCGGCATTCGTATTCGCCAGCCGGATCATAATAAGGTGAGGACTTTAAAACATTCAAAAGATACAAAAAGGTATTCTGGGCATCATCCCAGTTTTTCATATCGATATAGGCATAAGCAGTCATCCAGAGACGGAAAGGATTATCCGGGTTAATCTTTTTTACCTCTTCGCTCCATTTTAAGACACCAGGATAATCTTTTTCCTCCAGGTAGATTCTCAGAAGAGAATTGGCTGCTTCGGTATTAGCGTACTTTCCTTTCTGGATGGCAATCATAGTCTCCTGAATCCCCTTTTTCCTTTCATCCCCGAAAAAAGGAAGCCACCAGAAAAGCTTGGATTTAACGCTTTTCCAGTAATGATATGCTCCTACCCCATAATAGGCATCGTAAAGCTGCGGGTCAAGTTCCAGAGCCTCTTTCAGATGGGAATAAGCTTTTCCGCCGTCCATAAATGCGCCCCACCAGTTTCCCCTGAAAGAGCGGTAGATTCCTCTGTAGCCTAAAGCCCCTCCCAGGTAGAAGTGTTCTGAGGCCGAGTTCGGGTTTTCATCCACCTTCGCATTACCTTTTTTAATAGCCAGGTTGATATATTTCTCAAACTCCGCATTATATGTTTCATTTCTGTAATCATCGATCAGCCCCTGCAGGGAAGCTCCTACAAAAAAATACCCTGCGGGTTCGTCCGGATATAACTCAATTACCTTTTTGAATTCTGCGATCCCCTGATCGAACTTATCCCAACGGATGAGATCCACTCCCCGTGAGATTATGGAATCCAAATCCGGCTTGCTTTCTTCGGCAACGACAGGTTCAAGGTAAAATAAGGAAACAACAATAAAACAGAGTAAAAAGCTGGACATTATTTTAAGCATATCCTCTCCATAATTTCAAAAATCAGCCTGTCCTGTGAGCAGGTCATTTGTAAGTTTGTCGATCCGGGAATTTTTGGATTGGTTATGAATATCTTTCAAAAAATGGTAATAGTCCTCCATAAAGGAGAAGACCCTGAGCTCCTTTTTCTCTGAACTTATGCGGGTGATTTTTAAGAGATCGAAAATCCCATATTCCTGGGTGGTGATGTTCTGGATGCTTTTCCAGGATAAGCTTTTCAGCTTAGATCTGAAGAGTGTATTCAGGCTAAGTTCTTCGCGATCTAAGATTAAGAGATGTCGCTTGTAGTCCAAATAAGTTAAAAGGGTGATCAAGAGGAAGACCACAAAGGAAACAAGGCTTAAGCTGAAAGGGGATTTGAAGCTGAAGATCGAAAGCAGAAGGAAAAACAAGCCGGCAAGGTAAAACACCATCCTCAGCTCGGTTCCGTAATACCGATAGACAATTGTGTCCTCAGTTATTTCCATCTTGAAAACTTAAATCATTTTAGCTAAAAAGCAAGGTTTTTGTTTTGGTAGGGGCAATTCATGAATTGCCCCTACTCCAAGAATTTATTTAATTTCTCCCAGGTCTTCTGCAGCAGATGGTTTTTCCAGGATTTTTTCATCTGTTTATAATTCTTCATTCCGCTTTCATATTCCTTCATCCATTTTCTGGCAAAATTCCCGTTTTTAATCTCAGATAGAATATTCTTCATCTGGTTTTTATTTACCACCTTCTTACCTGAAACATAGGAGCCATATTCTGCGGTCTGGCTGATTCTATCAAACATCCCGGCTATTCCATATTTCTTGATAAGCTCCACGATCAAGTCCAACTGATACACGCACTCTAAATAGGCATTTTCAGGGGATAGACCAGACTCAACCAGGGTTTCAAAGCCGGATTTCAAAAGCTCAGAAAGTCCCCCGCACAGAACCGCCTGCTCCCCATACAGGTCCCCGATGGCTTCGTCCTTGAAAGTAGTCAAAATTGCCCCAGCTTTAGTCGAGCCGATCCCCTTAGCATAGGCAAGGGCTTTATCCAGAGCCTTTCCGGAATAATCCTGTTCTACCGCGATAAAAGATGTGACCCCTTTTCCTTCTAAGAAAAATTTTCGAACTAAAACTCCCGGACCATGCGGAGCTACGAGTATTACATCTACATATTCAGAGGGTTTTATCAGCTCGAAATAGATACTGTAGGCGTGGGCAAAGATCAAGGTTTTCCTTGAGGAAAGGTTTTTCTTGATGCTTTGCTCATAAAGCTCTTTATGCTTATGATCAGGAGCTAAGACTGAAATTATTTCTCCTTTTTTGACTGCATCTTCAGGAGAAAATACTTTGAAACCATCTTTAACTGCGATTTTTCTATCCTTG
>JALHSU010000072.1 GCA_022865345.1 Candidatus Zixiibacteriota bacterium | reverse complement strand
TGGACTCACTCTTGATTTGTGGAGTACTCACCCTTCCAGTTTAACTAAGAATAAGTAATACATCAAAAGACAATCTCTTATCTTAGATTTTCTTGATAATAAGACAAAAAATATCTAAATACTCCAAATATCCCATGACAAATCCGTATAGTAGTAGTAATTATTATTAATTAATTAATTGAGGACTGTAAAAACATCCTGCCTACATAGAGAGCCCCAATTAAGTAAGAACCATTGACAATTTAGTAATTCAACCTTGGACCTTGCAGAGGGAGGTGATGGTGGCTCTGTTGATGTTGTAGGGTTTAATTGGGAGCAATGAAGAGGGGACTCCTGACATCTTTCTTAGAATAGGGTTTTGTAAGATTATCCTTTTATAGAATAAGTAAATACCATATTTTTTAAAAATCCATTTCACTTCATCTTAAGAGGGACAGAACATGTTAAGAAAACTATCGATCTTAGTTATTTTAGTCCTGGTGAGCGTTCCAGCATTTGCTCAGACAGTTGATACTGCCTGGGTGAGAAGATACAACGGACCTGCAGATAGCTCTGATGAAGCCATAGCCATAGCCGTTGATAATTCAGGAAATGTCTATACGACTGGATTTAGCATTGGAAGCGTCACAGATTCCGACTATGTCACCATAAAGTATTATCCCAATGGCGACACAGCCTGGGTAAGAAGATACAACGGACCCGTAAATGGCAGCGATGCCGCAAGAGCTTTAGCAGTTGATGTTTCAGGAAATGTCTATGTAACCGGGGGTAGTACCGGAAGTGGAACAGACATGGATTATGCTACCATAAAGTATAGACCCAATGGGGATACTGCCTGGGTAAGAAGATACAACGGGCCTGGAAATGGTTATGATGCCGCAAGTGCTATGGCCTTAGATAATTCAGGAAATGTCTATGTGACTGGCTGGAGCTATGGCACATTTGAAGACTATGCTACTATCAAGTATGACTCTTTGGGAAATCAGCTCTGGGTTCAGAGGTACGACGGACCTATAAATAACTATGACTGGGCTACAGCCATAGCTTTGGATACGTTAGGATATGATCAGTATATCTATGTTACCGGACACAGCTACAGTTGGACTTCCACTGATTATGCCACTGTTAAGTATGACGCCTGGGGAAACGAGGTTTGGGTCAAAAGATATGACGGAGGAGCTGGCTTTGAGTACCCAAGCGCAATAGCCTTAGATAACTCAGGGAATATCAATGTAACCGGGCAAAGTCTAGGAAGTGGGACATCAGCGGACTGGGCCACTATAAAGTATGAACCCAACGGAGATACTGCCTGGGTCAGAAGATACAACGGACCTGGAAACTACTATGATGATGCGAGTGATATAGCCGTTGATAAGTCAGGAAACGTCTATGTTATTGGAAGGAGTAATGAGGGAAGTGGAACATTAGATGACTATGCCACCATCAAATATGACTCTTTGGGAAACCAGCTCTGGATTAAAAAATACAACGGACCTGGAAACGGCTATGATTATCCATTTGCTATGGCCTTGGATAATTCAGGAAATGTCTATGTGACCGGAAATATTTACGTAGGTGTAGGGGATTATGACTTCGCCACTCTCAAGTACGACTCCCAGGGAAACCAGCTCTGGGTAAAACGATACAGCGGACCTGGAAGTGGATATGAATCCTCTCGTGCTTTGTCATTAGGCCGGCACGGTAATGTTTATGTGACCGGATGGAGTCGTGGGAGTGGAACATCTTATGATTATGCTACCATCAGATACAGTCCTAAATCCAGGCCTGATACCTTGCGTTTTGTGGCTTATTCGCCAGTAGATCTGATAGTGACGGATCCGGTTTTGGATTCCATTGGAATAAATTTCAATACCATTCCGGGAGCTTTTTATGATACAACTCAAGACCTCAATAATGACGGGGATAAGGATGACCGGGTTGTTATTCCGAACCCGATAATGGGAGAGTATCTGGTCAGAGTTGTGGCTGAACCAGGGGGCTCAGGCAATTACACCTTAGCTGTGAAACTGGATGGGAACGAAGAGAGAGTTGTGATAGCCAGCGCGACCTGTCCGGGACCTGGAGAGGTAGATACTGTAGTTTATGATGTTCCTGCTTATCTGCACGGAGATGTGAATAAGGACGGGAAAAAGACTGTTTCAGACGTAGTTTTTCTGATCAACTATCTGTTCAAAGGGGGACCAGCACCGGATCCAGTAGATTTAGGTGATTGCAACTTCTGCCAGCAGAACCCACCAGTTCAGCCGGGGAACCCAACCGTTGCAGATGTGGTCTCTATGGTAAACTATCTGTTCAAAGGCGGAAAAGCGCCCTGCAGTTGATGCTAGAAATTGAGGTAAGAATACCTTTGTATGTATGTAGTCAACCTGAAAAAAATTCGATTGCATGAGCATACTTGGTAAAAGAAAGAGGGTAAACAGAGTGGATACAATAACACTTCACCTTATGAGGGAAAGAACATGTTAAGAAAACTATCAATCTTAGTTGTTTTAATTCTGGTGAGCGTTCCAGCATTTGCACAGATGGTTGACACTGCCTGGGTGAGGAGATACAATGGACCTGCAAATGGTTCTGATTTAGCTTGTGCCATAGCCACAGATAATTCAGGCAATGTTTATGTGACCGGATGGAGTCTTGGAAGCGAAACATCCTGGGACTATGCGACTATAAAGTATAAACCCAATGGAGATACTGCCTGGGTTAAAAGATACGATGGACCTGAAAGTGGCTATGATATCGCCTATGCCATAGCCGTTGATAATTCAGGCAATGTTTATGTGACCGGATACGATTATAGTGGGACAGGGAATGAGTATGCGACCGTAAAGTATTATCCTAATGGAGATACTGCCTGGGTAAGAAGGTATACGCCTGGTAGTGCCTATGACCTGGCAGTTGATGATTCAGGCAATGTTTATGTAACAGGAGAAAGTTATCCAGGATCAGGCTCCACTCTTGATTATGCCACCGTGAAATACCATGCAAATGGAGATACTTCCTGGGTGAGAAGATACAGCGGACCGGTAGATTCAGCACGTGAGACAAATGTCATAGCTGTAGATAATTCTGGCAATGTCTATGTAGCGGGAGAAATTTATGGAGTAGGCTCCAACTTCAATTATGCCACTATAAAGTACTATTCCAATGGAGATACTGCCTGGGTAAGAGGATACAACGGACCAGGGAACTCTAATGATGAGGTTAAAGCCATAACAGTAGATGATTCCGGCAATGTATATGTAACAGGATATAGTATGGGCAGTGGAACCTACTATGATTATGCTACCATTAAGTATAAACCTAATGGTGACACCGCCTGGGTGAGAAGGTACAACGGACCTGGTGATTCACTGGACCTGGCTACCGGCATAGCAGTCGATAATTCTGGCAATGTCTATGTGACCGGATATAGTTGGGTCACAGGAAGACGCCACGATTATGCCACTATAAAATATAAACCTAACGGGGATACTGACTGGGTAAGAACATACGATGGACCGGGGAGTTCCGATGATGTGGCTAACGCCATAGCTCTCGATGGTGCTGGCAATATCTATGTGACAGGAGGTAGTATCGCGGCTGTTACAGCCGAGGATTACGCGACTATAGAATATAAACCGAATGGAGACACTGCCTGGGTGAGAAGGTACGATGGAGCCGTGAATAACACAGACGAAGCTAAGGCGATAGCAGTAGGAAAACACGGTAACGTCTATGTGACAGGAATTAGTGCTCAAAATGGAATAGACTTTGACTACGCCACCATCAAATACAGTCCTAAATCCAGACCTGACACCTTGCGTTTTATGGCTTATTCGCCAGTAGATTTAATCGTGACGGATCCAGTTCTGGACTCGATTGGAGTGAATTTCAACACCATTCCTGGAGCTTTCTATGATACGACTCAAGACCTCAATAATGACGGGGATAAGGATGACCGGGTTGTCATTCCAAATCCCATAATGGGAGAGTACATGGTCAGAGTTGTGCCTGAACCCGGTGGTTCTGGCAATTACACTTTAGCCGTGAAATTAGACGGGAATGAAGACAGAGTGATGGTGGCTAATGCTACCTGTCCAGGACCGGGACAGGTAGACACAGTGGTTTATACAATCCCGCAATATCTGCATGGAGATGCTAATAGGGATGGCAAAAAGAGTGTCTCAGACGTAGTTTTCTTAATCAATTATCTGTTTAAAGGAGGACCTGCACCTGACCCGGTGGACTTGGGTGATGTTAACTTCTGCCAGCAGAATCCACCTGTTCAGCCGGTTCAACCAACAGTTGCAGATGTGGTCTCTATGGTAAACTATCTATTCAAAGGTGGAAAAGCACCTTGCAGTTAAAAGAAAGTGAAACATAAGACGGAAGACGTAAGAAGGAAAATATAAAACGACTTTGACGGCACAGACTTTAGAAATACGGTTTAGAGTTTAGGGTCGGTTAGCCAATCGATTCAAACTCCAAATGAAGCACGAACATCAACCTATAAAGGAGGAGATAATTAGACCAAAGTTTTGTGTTAGGAAGAAGTAAAGTTGAATCTTGACAAATCTTATTTAGAGAAGGAGGAAGGAAACATGAAGTTCAGGTCACTATTTATTTTGGTGGGGATTTTGTTAGTAACGTCCTCTTTTTTGCCCGGGCTGACTTTTGGATCTGGTCAAGACCAGGTAAGGGAGAGAGAAAGGAAGATAGAACTCATCCAGGAAAAGGGTGAAAAAGACAAGCTGAACTACAGGGGGATGGAGATTCCAGTCTATAATGGAAATGGAGCCGCTCTGAGCCAAGAACAGAGAAGGACGATTCTGACGATAATTGATGATTTCAAAGTAAATAGTAATGCCGGGCTTACTGATCAAAATAATTCAGCCATTGCCACCGATGGTTCAGGTAACTTTATCATCACCTGGCAGGATAAGCGCAATGGCAACTGGGGCATCTACGCCCAGAGATTCAATTCCTCAGGCACCCCTTTAGGCACAAATTTCAAGGTGAATGATGATGTTGGAACTGCTGACCAGCGTAACCCTGCTATAGCTCTGGATGGTGCGGGCAGCTTTGTAATTACCTGGCAGGATTTACGCAATGGTGGTGTTGACATTTATGCTCAAAGATACAACTCTTCAGGCACCCCTTTAGGCACAAATTTCAAGGTGAATGATGATGTTGGAGCTGGCTTGCACACTATGCCTGCCATAGCTCTGGATGGTCCGGGCAACTTTGTCATTACCTGGACGGATTACCGCAATGGCAACGGGGATATCTATGCTCGAAGATACAATTCCTCCGGCACTCCTTTAGGCGCAAGTTTCAAAGCGAATGATGATATTGGAACTACTGAACAGTTTACCTCTGCCATAGCTCTGGATGGTTCGGGCAACTTTGTGATTACCTGGCAGGATTACCGCAATGGCAACTGGGATATCTATGCTCAGAGATACAATTCTTCAGGCACGCCTTTAGGCACAAACTTCAAAGCGAATGATGATGTTGGAACTACTGAACAGAGTTATCCTGCTATAGCTATGAATGGTTCGGGCAACTTTGCGATTACCTGGGGGGATAGACGCAATGGCAACCTTGACATCTATACTCAAAGATATAATTCTTCAGGCACTCCTTTGGGCACAAACTTCAAAGTGAATGATGATGCTGGAACTGCTGCCCAGTATTACACTGCTATTTCTATGGATGGTTCGGGCAACTTTGTGATTACCTGGCAGGATTATCGCAATGGCAACCTTGACATCTTTGCTCAGAGATACAATTCTTCAGGCACTCCTTTAGGCACAAATTTCAAGGTGAATGATGATGCTGGAACTGCTACTCAAGCGTCTTCTGCAATTGCCATGAATGGTTCAGGCAACTTTGTCATTACCTGGGACGATTACCGCTCAGTTAGTAATGCTGATATCTATGCCCAGCGCTATAACTCTTCGGGCACTCCCCAGGGCTCAAACTTCAAGGTGAACACTGATACTAGAATTACCCTTGGGGATGTTCCCGCGATTGCCGTAAATGGTTCAGGTGACTTTGTCATCACCTGGGAAGACTATCCCAACGGCAACGCCGATATCTACTGCCAGCGCTATAACTCTTCGGGCACCCCTCAGGGCTCTAACTTCAAGGTGAATGATGATAATGGTACTGCTGACCAAAGGCATCCTGATATTGCCCTGGATGGTTCAGGCAACTTTGTCATCACCTGGATGGACTACCGTTCTGGTAGTACTAACGCTGACATCTACGCTCAGGCCTATAACTCTTCGGGCACCCCTCTGGGCCCTAACTTTAAGGTGAATAGTGACGCCACAACCCAGAATCAATGGTATCCTAAAATAGCCATGGATGGTTCAGGCAACTTTGTCATTACCTGGTACGATTACCGCTCAGTTAGTAATGCTGATATCTATGCCCAGCGCTATAACTCTTCGGGCACCCTCCAGGGCCCTAACTTTAAGGTCAATGATGATGTCGGAACTCTCCCTCAATATTTCCCTGATGTTGCCATGGATGGTTCAGGCAACTTTGTCATCACCTGGATGGATTACCGCTCAGCTAGTTATGCTGATATCTATGCCCAGCGCTATAACTCTTCAGGCACTCCCCAGAGCTCAAACTTCAAAGTCAATACTAATGCCGGAACCACTCAATGGTATCCCGCTATTGCCATGAATAGTTCAGGTAACTTTGTCATTACCTGGGAGGACTTCATTTCTAGTGGTATCTCTAATATCCTAGCTCAGCGCTATAACTCTTCAGGTACTCCCCAAGGCTCTAACTTCAAAGTAAATGATAATACCGGAATTGCTCAACAACTTTATCCTGATATTGCCATAAATGGTTCGGGCGACTTTATTATCACCTGGGAGGATAATCGCAAACTTGGTGGTGGTAGCCCTGACGCTTATGCCCAGAGATATAAATCGTCTGGTAGTCCGTTTGGGTTGAATTACCTAGTTGCCAATTCATTGTATAGTGCATATGCTCAGTATAAGCCTTCAGTTGGCATGAATGGCTCTAATATCTATTTCACCTGGAAGGATAGTCGCAATGATAGCGCTGATATTTACGCTAAAGTGGTGGGTTGGGCCTGGCCATATGCTTGCGGTGATGCGAACGGGGATGGCAATGTTACCGTTTCGGATGTAGTTTATTTGAGTAATTATCTGTTTAAAGGTGGCCCTGCGCCGCAATGCCCACCAGCGCCATATCTTACCTGCGGGGATGCTAATGGGGATGGACAGATGACGGTAAGTGATATGGTTTATCTGGTCAATTATCTCTTCAAAGGAGGACCACCACCTGTTTGTTAAAAAAAACAGAAGATTGAAAAAGGGAGAGGTGAAATATCAAAAACTTTAGATTATGAAATGAGACGGTTAATGAATGTAGGGGCAGGCCTGTGTGTCTGCCCTTATACTTTTCAAGCTTATTAGACTGTTCTAAGATTAGAAGTCTTCTCTGGATAAAACTTTCTTCCTCTCATCTTCAAAAAGGGTTAGTTGACGGCTTAACACTAGTATTTAATTAATATTTCTTTTTAGAAGTTTTTGAAACACTGGACTGTTCTTTAGTCCTTGAAAATCAGGCTCTAAGTCTGCGATATCGATGTAGGAGGGATCCTTCTCCCAGGCTTGTTCCAGATTCTTCAGAGCTAAATCATTGTCCTTAAGAATAGCATAAATCAGAGCCAGGTTATATACCGGCTCAGCACCTTCATCATACTTCATAGCCAGTGCTCCTCTTTCTATAGCCTCAGTTTTATTACCTAAAAAAGCGTAAGTCAGCCCGAGATTCGAAAGGGCTGAAGCATTTTCCGGTTCTTCTTCTAAAACCTTTTTGCAAACGGAAATAGAAGAATCAAAAAAGGCTTTCGCTTTTTCCTTGTCCCCATTATGTCGATAAGCAGCCCCGATATAGACCAGAACCATAAATTCTGACTCGCCCTGCTGCATCGATTTTTCGAAGATTTCGATGGCTTTATCATACTCCCCCTTAGAGTAATATACCCAACCACCAATATAGTAAGATACTGTGGGGTCATTCGGATAATATCTCAGTGTCTTCTGATAAACATCCAAAGCCTGATCGAACCTTCTTTGATAACGGTAGGCATCAGCTAAAAAAGTAAGAAGATAAATATCATCCGGTGCTATTTCTAACCCCTTATTAATGAACTTTATAGCCTCATCATATTTTCTCATAGAGGTATAAGATCCACCCAGTCCTCTATAACTTTTTGAATCTGTAGGTCTTATTTCCAGGGCTTTCTGAAAGTATTCAATTGCTTTTTCATAATTAAAGAGATTATTCTGGTAAACATATCCAAGCCTTCTATAAGCATCGTTGTTGTTGGGCCTAAGCTCAATCACCTTCTCGAATTCCCCTTTTGCCAGATTAATCTCTTTCTCGAAATCATAAACCCGGATTAAGGTCAGGTGAGCTTCCGCTAACTCTGGGTCTAAAGCTAAGGCTTTCTTAGCCATCTTCTCTGCTTTATCTAGCCAGTCCCCGGTTCTCTGAAAATTGTATTTGGTGGCAAAAACTTCGCCTTCGCCTGCATACGCTAAAGCGTAATTAGAATCGCTCTCCAGAGCTTTATTGAACATCTCCAGGGCAAGGTCCAAATCCTTCTGGCTGCCTTTCCAGAAATAATCCATCCCCTTCAGGTAATAATCATAAGCCTGAACGCTACCGGTAGGCTTTTTCTCTATCCTTTTTTTCTCCACCGGAGATAACTTCACCTTCAGCGCAGAAGCGATCCCCTCAGCCACTTCATCCTGAAGCTCGAAAATGCTGCTCAACCTGCTGGTAAACATATCTGCCCAGACCTGAAAGCCATCCCTGGTTTTTATCAGCTGAGCGGTGATCCTTACCATTTGATCAGACCTCTGGATAGAGCCCGTAATGATATATTCCACGCTGAGCTTTTTACCCAACTCCTTTATGTCGATCTTCTTCCCTCTATAATTAGCAACATCCGACCTGGATAAGACCCTTAACCCGCCTAACTTGGATAGATCAGTTATTATCGCATCAGTCATCCCGGCTGCAAAATAGTCATCCACGTTTCCTAAATTTTCCAGATAGAGCACCGCTACAGTTGGTATGACCGGAACACGCGGGGATATCCTGAAGACTGAAAAGAACTTCAAAAAAACAAATATTATTGCAATTACTAAAACTCCGACCCCCAGATAGGCCCATTTTCTTCGCTTGGGAGCTACTTTTCTAACTTGTTTGATTTCCTCTCCTTTAGCCAGCTTCTCGAAGTCTGTGAGAATTTCACCCATGTTCTGGTAGCGAAGATTCCTGTTCTTCTCCAGAGTTTTATCAACTATTCTTTGCAATCCTTCCGGAACATCTGGTCTATAATTTGCCAATGGCTCAGGATTTTCATTTATGATGGAATAGATAACCGCGGCTTCATATTCACCTCTAAAAGGTAATTGTCCTGTTATCATCTCATATAAAACCACCCCAAAGGAGAAAATATCTGAACGCTGGTCAACTTCCAATCCCTGAACCTGCTCTGGTGACATATACTGCATCGTTCCTAAGGTCGTTCCTGTTTTGGTTAATCTGGAGACCCCCCTGAGTTTAGCCAGCCCAAAATCCATTATCTTAACCAGACCTTCTTCTGTGAGCTTTATGTTATCTGATTTAATATCCCGGTGAACGATATCTTTTTTATGGGCGGCATTCAAACCCTCTGCTATCTGGATGGCAATTTTCAGAATTTCCTCTGTGGAAAAAGTCTTCTCCTGGATCAGCTCTTTTAGCGACTTTCCCTGGATACATGCCATAGAGATGAAGCATTCGCCTCCAGCTTCATCTATTTCATAGACGGTAGCGATATTCGGATGGTCTAAGGCAGAGGCGGCTTTGGCTTCCAGCTCAAACCTGGTCCTGGTTTCTTCGTTGGCTAAAAGATGTTTTGAGCAGAACTTTAGAGCCACAATCCGGTCAAGCTTGGTGTCCTGGGCTTTATAGACCACACCCATTCCCCCTTCACCCAGCTTTTCTAAAATCTTGTAATGAGAAATAATCTTTCCGATCATTCAGGAAACCCCATTTTCTTGATCAACTGAATAAACCGAGGGTTCGAGCGCAGCTTCTCAAAGTCGTCGTTCCTCCGCAGGCCGCTGAGGTTGTAGTCGTGTTCTTCGTATGCTTTTTCTAAATATTCAATAGCTTTCTCAGTTTCATCCAGACGCGCATACATCGCGGCTATCTCGTAGTATAGTACCTGTCCTTGTTTTACCCTGGGCCACGTTATCTCCAGCCACTTGCGCAGATAACCAGTCCAACCGGAGGATACATAGGCCTCTCGGAGTGTTGTAACCTCCTCCTGGCTTAGGAATCCGGCGAAAGAAAGCCCTTTTAGGATTCCCTCTACTGCTTCGTCGTACTTTCCCTTGCGTTTGTTCACATCGGCCAGGAAAAAGTGGGCAAAACCGAAGGCGGGATCCATATCCAGAATTTTTTCGGCTTGCTCCACCGCCTTGTCCTCGCGCCCGGCGTCCAGGTATACATAACCCGCCGCCAAATTATTAATTAGGGAGAGTGGATCAAGTTCCAGCGCCTTGTTGGTCTCTTCAATAGCTTCGGAGGTTCTACCCAGGTTAAGGAGTAGTCTGGCAAACCACTGGTGGGCTGTAGCGTAGTTGGGGTTCAGCTCTATTGCTCTCCTGAACTCCCTTTCGGCTCCTGCCCAGTTCCAGTCAAAACACTCAAGCGCAAAAGCAAGAGACGTGTGTGCCTCAGCCAGTGTTTCATCGATCTCCAGGGCCTTACTCGCCAGTGCCTTAGCTTTGGGGAAGGCTTCCTTGGGCGGAAGCACGTAAACCTGCGCCAGCATGCTATAGCAATCAGCCAGTCCGGCATAGGCAAGTGCATAGTTGGGATCCTTCCTGATCACCTGCTCGAAATGTGATACAGCCTTCTTTAGCGCGTCGGGCGTTCTCCTGTTCCAGTGATAACGACCTTTCAGATA
>JALHSU010000071.1 GCA_022865345.1 Candidatus Zixiibacteriota bacterium | reverse complement strand
GTGCAGTTCTTTGGGGAGCTTCATGTCGTTTTTGTAGAACAGGTTGCACATTTGGGTGGTGATGGTAAAACCTGGAGGAACCGGAATACCGATGTTGGTCATCTCAGCCAAGCCTGACCCTTTTCCCCCTAAGAGGTCCCTTAACTCCCTGCCTCCCTCTGCCTTACCCCCACCAAAGAAATAAATATACTTTTCAGCTTTGACCTCTGGCGGAGCCTTAGCTATCTTCTTTGAGGGCTTTTCCTTCCTTGTTACTTTTTTCACTTTCTTAGGCATTTCTTACCTCCAAATAAGTTTTTTATACAGTTAGCTAAAACAAAGATTACTCAATTTATAAAAAACCCTCTGAAAATCAAGTAAATTCTAAAAGAATCGAAAAAATGAAGGTAAATGGTAGAGGAAATTTCAATCTAACAGGACGTTAATTTGTTGATTATCAACGACTTAATTTCGGAGGGTACCGTCCGTGACGACGCAAGCATTGACTTGATGAATGCCTCCAAAAATCGGGATTTACAAAGTTTTTATCGGTTTAACTGCAACTTATCCAGTTTTCATTTTTCTTGCATAAGAACCCGGTAGGTCAAATTCCCCATAACGTCTTGCGGATAAAAGAAGTTTTTGCGAAGCAAAAATTTGGGTGAGCGACAGTAAACCTTTTATGCTGTGTTAGGCGATCGTTTTGCTTGGCGGTTTCTTTTTCATGTTTGTAACACACTTTCTGTGTAATGACAGTCTAAAATCTCTTGATTATCAAAGCAGTCGGTACTTTCCACTTTTCTATTAATCTTTCCCATACTGCTTTTTACAGGGGCTAACGAAAGAATCTTATTTATATAGTGGGAAGCTGTTTCATAGTCTATATGACAAAAATTGTTTGTCCAATCACATTCCATTTCTAAAACATTGAAGACATCCTGGCTTTTATATTTTAATGGTAAATAAGGGTGTTTTAACATCATATCAAAAGATTTTGAGCCAGGGATTGGAATTAGAGATGAGCATGAGATCGTTTCAACATTTGCGAGGGTACATAATAGATTAGCATGTTCATAAGTATTCTTAATAGTTTGATAGGTTTCTCCAGGGAGTCCCACAACAAATCCTAACGCAAGGCAAATACCATACTTATTCAATAGCTCAACAGCTTGAATATTCTTTTTGACTGATGACCCCTTACGAGCACTTTTCAAAGTTATCGGATCCCCACTATCAATACCAATAAACACCTTATAGCAATTAAGTTCATGTAGCATTTTTGCTGTTTCTTGATTAATTTCGCTAGCGCGGGCATAAATTTCGAATACAACGGGAATATTTTTGGGTCTTGAAAAATAAAACTCTTTCAACCAGTCTCTGTTTCCAACAAAGCTACCAGAGACATCCCAGACATAATCAGTTTTATATTGCCTGTTTAAAAGGAGTATCTCTTCCCAAACTCTTTTCGGGGTTCTCCCTCTCCAGTCTCTGTCAATCCTACCACAAAAAACACAACCACCTGTTTTGGTACTCCACATGCAGTCTTTTTGAGAGTAAATAATGTTGGGGATTTTAAATTGTTCTTTAGCGTATTTCTTCTGAAAATTTATTGCATAAATCCGCTCATCTAATAAGCCATGATTCACAAAAGGAAGAGAATCAAGATTCAGTAGTCGTTGGTTAGTCCGTTTTATATCTTCTCCATCTCGATATATAAGATTGTCGATTGAAGCAAAGAATTCTCCTTGCACAAGCTTACTAAAAGCAATTTCTCCATCACCTATTACAATAAAATCCAAATACTCTCTATTCCTGAGAATCTTTTCTCCCAGTGCCGTTGCATAAAACCCGCCAAAGACAACAACAGCTCCTCTTTCTTTTGATATCCTTGCAATTCTTAGTCCATTTTCATAACTAAGAATAGTTGGGCTTATTCCGACAAAATCTCCATTGATACGAGCTTCTATTGATTTTTGAGGTAAAATATTCCCGTCCAAGATTTCCACATTGATCTCTGGTAATTGGGTTTTTAGATAAGTTGCTATAGAAAGTAGTCCAAGAGGAGGGAAAAAAGAACTTCGAGAGACTGGATAAAACTCCTTTGAGATTGGTGGAATTATAAGCTGAACTTTCATGGGCAGATACTCATTAAATTCCAAAGAATGACTTCGTTATCAAATACAAGGTTACCTTTGACATTATTCAATCCATGCTCGTTTTCTATTTTATTCAAACGATCCCATACTTCTTTATAGAATAAAGAATTAATATTCTTAAATATGTTAATATTTGCCCAACGTGTTATATCATTATCCTCCCAAATCAAAGATCGTGCCCATTCCCGTGAACCCCAAAGAATGTTAAAATACTGGTGAAACATTCTTCCTATCTCAGGTTCAGTGATAATAATGTATGTGAACTCCCCATCATGCTGCTGTCTATACGGTTTATGAAAACCAAGAAATACTCTTTTTTCATCACATAGAACAACGCTCATCAATGTGGGATAATCATGCGACTTTAATTCTAACAATAGATTAATTACCATTTTACATTCACTTTTTATCTGATTTATGTCCGCTAGACTACACCGTTTATCTGCCGTTCCGAGATTTGTTAAAACATCACTAAGTAAATTATCTAATTTTTGAAAATCGATGTGTTCAAAAACCTTCAATTGATAATTATGCAGTTGCGGGATTCTCGTTTTTGCCCACGCGAAATCTTCCATTATAGATTGGAATTTTAGTGGATAATTAATTGGTATTGATATATTATTTTTAGTAAGATCCGTACGTTCTCTAATTCCAATCGTAGTTAATCGGCGCATAATTTTCAGTTTATTATCATTCTTTAATTTTAGCAACATCCTTTTTAAAAAGGGTATTTCTCCCTTCAAACGAAATCCTTTAATAATCTCTCTTGGTTTTTTGCCTTCAATAATTTGGCTTTCAATGGCAAAATATTCCCCTCGCCATCTTCCTTCTCCCTGTTCATTCCAATCCTTTCCTATAGGAGCATCTCTAAGATTTAAAATTTCGACTTCTTTTGAGGTCATAATTGAAAGCGCTAATTCCTTATAATAATCATCAATGTTTTTAACTTTCTTTATGCTTTTTCGAAACATAAAATCACTGAATTGTTGATTTAAAAACCATCCGATGATTGTACCGAGAATTGTAGAAAGTAAAAACAATACGATTCCCATAATTTCCTCCGTTATTTACCTGCCCAATGTAAAAAATGTTTTTCTGCCATTAAAAATAGTTTATTTAAAATAAAACCAATCAACCCAGTGATAATGATTAATGCATACATCTCCGGTATCTCATAAAGCAAATGCGCATTAAATATTTTCTGCCCCAAACCTGTCTGAGTTCCCATAAACATCTCTGACATTATTACTACAATTAGGGCAATAGATAACCCTGTCCTGAAACCTACAAACATATCTGGAAGGGCTTCTGGGAAAACAATCTTTACAAAGATTTGTCCAGGGGTTGCCTTCATGGTTTGTGCAACCATAATCCTTGTTTTCTTGCTATTTTTAACTCCATACATAGTGTTAATCAATATAATTAGAGAGCTAGACCATGCAGCGATTGTAAACTTAGATGCATCACCAAGACCAAAGAAAATCAAGAATAAAGGAAAAAGGGCAACCACCGGGATTGACCTAAACATTTCTATTACAATTTCTAAGGCATTATAAATACGGTTTGAATATCCCATTAGTAATCCTACTGGCACACCTACAGAAATCCCTAAAGAAAATCCGATCACGAGTCGGTATATCGTTGAATATACATCTTGAGCAATCTCTCCAGAAATTGATAGACTCCAAAACTGCACTAAAACATCGAGAGGAGAAGGAAGAAAAATGGGATTGATTATTTTGATTGAAGCAATTACTCCCCAAATAATTATTAACGCTATAAGACCGAACGGAATTTTAGACCTCACTATTCAATGCCTCCTTGAATATATGCAAGGCCTTTGCCTTTAATACAAAAAATTCATCTCTTTCTAAAAGCGAAGCATTCCTTGGCCTCTGAAAATTTGCATCGAGAATCTCTACAATTTTTGCTGGCCGTTTGCTTAAGAGAGTGACCCTATCAGCAAGATAAATGGCTTCATCAATGTCATGAGAAACCAAAAGAATCGTTACTTTTGTCCTATCCCATAAATCTAATAGTCTATCCCGTATATAATATCTTGTAGTGTAGTCGAGAGAACCAAAGGGTTCATCCATCAACAAAACATCAGGATTAAAAAGTAGAGCACGGACAATAGCTAATAACTGCTGTTGGCCACCACTTAATTGATATGGGTAGGTATTTAAAGGTATTTCAAGACCTAATTTATCCATAAACTCAGTGGCAATCTTTTGCCTTTTCTTTTTGGGTACACCCTGAAGTTCTAAAGGGAAGGCTAAGTTATCAATATTTTTCAGCCATGGAAATAACGAGTCTCTATAATTTTGAAAGATATAACCAATACGTGCTTTATGGAGAGGTTTGTCATCTATTGAAATCTTACCTTGATCCATTTCAAGAAGTCCTGCAATTATGTTTAATAGGGTAGTTTTCCCGCACCCATTAGGACCAAAAATTGATACAAACTCACCCTTATTTACTATTAGACTAATGTTATCTATTACTTCCGTATTATGGGGAACACCGTCAATACTTGAGGAAAAGGTTTTATGAATATTTTCAATCACAAGATAGCTCATCTTTGTTCTATCTTAATTTGGATCCTCTTGCCCGCAAAAACAATGTAGAGACCTCTATCCTTTTCTTTAATTCCTTCCCTTCAAATAGAAGATCAGCATATTTCTGAATAACATCCTCATCAACTTCATTCATCTTCCACCACTCATACAGGTGACTTTTTTGGGAGATTGCATCCTCTAAAGGAGTGTATTTGGGCAGCACTTTTTTAGCATCTTTTTCGTTTTTTCTAATAAAATCAATTGCCTCTTCTAAAGCCGCAACTATCTTCTCTACCGCTGCTGGATTCTCATTAATGAATTTAAGAGAAAAGGCATTAGCCCCCGCAGGAAAGGGATTTAATATATGCTCAACCCTTGGATTTTCCATTAATACCTTTGTAAATCCTTTCTCTATAACAATGGTTGCATAAGGATCGATAGTGAATAACGCATCAAACTGTCCAGCCATAAGAGCTTGAGCTTGCAATTCTGGAGAAACTTGAATAATTTGAACGTCTTTGTCAGGATTCATAAACCGCTGGAGGAATAGTTTTAGAACAAGCAATTGAGAGGTACCAGAATATGTGCCAATTCTTTTCCCTTTTAGTTCAGCTATGGAGGTTATAGGCGAATCTTTAGGTACGAGAAGAAAGGTGACATACTTAGTTTTTGTTTCAACGCTCGGTAAATAAATTTTGAATTGGCCTGCCGTAGCTTGCTCTACAGAAAAAAGAGTGGTCAAGCCTAATCCGATTGTTCCCTCAACCTTTCCAGCAATTAGACTGTTAATTGCCTCGTTTGCATTTCCCGTTTTTATTGGTTCTACATCAATTCCTCTTTTTTCAAAATAACCGTTTTCTAAAGCTACAAAGAATGGTAAACAAGAACTAAAGGGAACATAAGCAATTCTTGCTTTTAACGGTGGCTTTTGTTGTATCAGTGACAAAATTAAAAGAGAGACTAAAACCAAAAAAACAATTAAACCGGTAATGAATATTACTGTCCTTGTTGTATTTTTAAATTTTAGTATTTTCATTGTTTTTCACTCTCCTCTCTTCAAAAAATGGAAGTCGGTAAGCAAAATGTCGGCTAACTCGTTCATATCCGAACTATGTTCGGATGTATCCCATTTTAATTTATTGAAAACCATATAAAAATCAAGTAAATTCTAAAAGAATTGAAAAAATGAGGGGGAAATAAGTGGCAACGAAAAACGTCCTCACGGGAGTGAGGACGCTACAAAATAGTTTCACTCTACTTTCTGGATTGCTCTGATTATCTCGTATTCTGAGGTTGCTGACATAAGCTCTTCCTCAAAAGTATCTGAATGGAAAAGCTCGGCTATGGCCTTGAACACCTTCAAGTAAAGGGAGTCATCATAGGGAGGTGCCCCCATTACGAAGAAAAGATGAACTGGTTTCCCATCTATTGAATCAAATTCATATCCTTCTTTTGAACGGGCAAAGCCGATGACGAACTCTCTCACCTGCATAGTCCTGACATGGGGTATGGCAATACCCTTTCCAATACCGGTAGAGGATTTTTTCTCCCGGTTCAAAAGGTCTAAAAGAAGTTTATGCTTGTTGCAGACTTTTCCGGACTTATCCAGAAGCTCGACTAACTCCTCTAAAATAGCTTCCTTTGTCCTCCATAGTTTCTTCTGGGGATGGAGACCGTTTTCCTCATCGAACTCGATTTTGGTCTCCAGCTCTAATTTGATAAACTCAGGTTTAAAGTACTTTGATAAGTTCACCTTAAAATCTCCTCTTATCCCAGCCTTATTCCACACATCTTTTTTATCGGCAACAATTACAAAACCTTTTTAGGTAGGGACGCATTTCACTGGAAACGACAGGCAGAAAGTTTTTTTTCCACCTAATATACGAATTTCTTTTACAAATTGCTATTTAATGAACGTGGGGATGTAGGGGTTCAAGAATTTGAACCCTTATTATTTAATCCCTTCTCCAAGTAGGAAGGTAAGGGGTGAGATTAGATTTGACCGCACTTTAAGGGCAAGGTGGGCTCACCTGTTTTTGGAGGGGCAGAATCCGACTGAGGAGCTGTAGGGGCGACCCGACGGGTCGCTCCTACGATTAAAATAATCCCAACTGTTCTGTATCTTTCTTTACTTCTACCTTCTCCCTTTCTTCAAAGATTTTTATCTTGCCGTAGACCCCATCATGCCCTGGAATTATATCCAATTTACCTTCGCGCACCCTTTTTATTCCTTCAAATATTTTTGGTGGGGTCTTGGGAGATAGCTCCTCGATCGAAAGGTCTAAAAGAATCCTGAATTCATTGCCGAAATTCTGGATCATCTTTTTATATTCTTCTTCCACTCCTTTGGTATCAGGTGCCTGGCCTAAGGCTTCGGCGATTATCTCCTGCAGGGGAATAAGGTTTTTAAAAGGTATGGAATTGGGCGGGATGAACCCATCTGGTCTATCAGCTAAATCCTCCACCCGGTGCATTACTCCAACCGTTATCCTTTTATGGCATACCGGGCAGATAGATTTATTTTTCCTGGTCTCAGCCGGTGAGAGTAGTATACCGCAGTTCCTGTGCCCGTCGAAATGGTATTTTCCTTCCTCCGGGAAAAATTCAACGGTAAACAAAAAT
>JALHSU010000070.1 GCA_022865345.1 Candidatus Zixiibacteriota bacterium | reverse complement strand
GAGAAAGGATATAGGTAAGCCGAGGCTCTATATTGACAGGGTTTTCACCATGTCCGGGATGGGAACAGTTGTCACCGGCACTTTGATCGATGGCTCGTTAAAAATCGGGCAGGAAGTAGAGATCGCACCTGAAGGGATAAAAACCAGAATAAAAAATCTCCAGACTTATAAAAAGCAAGTCGAGTCCGCGGGTCCTGGGACCAGAGTGGCTATGAACCTGATCGGGGTTGAAAAAGAAAAAATAAAAAGGGGCGACGTAGTAATCAATCCGGGGACGGCAATCCTAACGAATTTTCTGGACGTCAAAGTCACGGTGCTTCCAGATGCTCCTTTTAGTTTGAAACAGGGCTCAGACCTGCTTTTTATGCTGGGCACTTCGGAGATTGCTGGAAGATTGAATCTGTTAAATGTAGGGGCTCAAAATTTTGAGCCCCTACTTAAGCCTGGCCAGGCAGGATTTGCTCGACTCAAGTTGAAGGAGCAGTTGTTAGCCAGAGTAGGCGATCATTTTATTTTAAGATTGCCTTCACCTCCCAGGACACTGGGGGGTGGGGTGGTGCTTGATGTCTTCCCCTCAAAGCTCAAAAGGAAGGATGCAGAGCTGATCAAATTTCTGAGCCGGAGAGAGAATTTGGATTTATCAGAGCTGATTTTGACTGAGCTTAAAAAGGTCGATTTCCTGACCAGAGAGGAACTCTTTAAAGCCTCCATTTTCGGCTCAGAGGAGATCGAGTCTGCCCTGGTTCTACTGGAGGGAAGAGAAGAAGTGGTGATCAAAAAGAATATGGCCATAGATAAAGCCAGATGGGAGAGACTTCTGAATCAGATTCTGGAGAGAGTAAAAAAAGAACATACGGAGAAGCCGTTTACACATGGATTACGGATTTCAGACCTATCTGCAAAGCTTCAGTTCAAGGAAAAGCTAATTTCTGAAGGGGTAGAACATCTTCTTACAACTGCCAAGTTGATCCAGAAAGAAAACTATCTGGCTCTGCCGGAACACCGCCCTCAACTCGCGGAGAAACAATCTCCTTTAGCTCAAAAAATCTTGAAAAAGTTTGAGGAAAATAGATTCTCTCCGCCAACCAAAGGTGAGCTTCTGGAAGAAAATCCAGATTACCAGAAGATCTTGATCTACCTGCTCCAACAGGGAAAGCTGGTAGAGTTGAAGGAGGGGATTCTCTATCGGAAAGAGGATTTTGAGGAAATTACTCAAAAGATCAAAGAGTTCATTTCAGCAAATGGGCCTTCGACCGTGAGCCAGATAAGAGAATACCTGAATATCACCCGCAAATATGCTGTCCCGATCTTAGAAAAATTGGATGAGTTAGGGGTTACCCGGAGAGAAGGGGATAAGAGGGTGCTTTCAAAAGAAAAAGGTGATAGGTCGTAGGTGATAGGCTGTCATTGCGAGTCCTCGTAGGGGACGAAGCCCATCTGGGCTTCGTCGTCCCGCCGTTGGCGGGACTCCTCGCAATGACTGAGGATCACAAGAAATATTTTTTTGTTGCTTTTTTCAGAGATTTAGATATTATTAGCTCAGTCATTATTTTTTCCAGAGGGATTTTTATGAAAAAAAGAGCCGTTGCATATCTCTTGATTATTCTGCTCTCTTTTGCCAGCCTGCTTTTCTCAGCCAGTAAAAGAGTGGATCTGGTCAATATCGATGGTGCGATTAGTCCAATCACTGCCAGGATCATCACTAACGCTATTAAATCGGCTGTGGATGATGGCTCGGAAGCACTGGTAATAGAGCTGAATACCCCCGGTGGTCTGGATGAATCGATGCGCCAGATAACCAGGGATATTTTAAATTCTGAGGTGCCAGTGATAATCTATGTGGCTCCATCCGGATCCAGGGCTGCCTCAGCCGGGGTTTTTATAACTTTAGCCGCTCACGTTGCAGCCATGGCTCCTGGAACAAATATCGGGGCG
>JALHSU010000069.1 GCA_022865345.1 Candidatus Zixiibacteriota bacterium | reverse complement strand
TTTGAAAGCTAATCCACGGGAAAAGGTTTTAGGGGTTATAGATGAAGATCTTTACGTTCCTTCTTTAAATTTTGTCTTCGGTGAAGCTGACCCTTTAAGCAAGGTGGCGATTATCTCTCTCCAGCGGCTTAAACAGGAAAACTACGGGTCAGCAGATGAGGAAGCTTTGTATTTCTCCCGCCTGATCAAAGAGGCAGTGCATGAGCTGGGGCATCTGATCGGGTTCAAACACTGCCCTAATCCGCGATGCGTGATGTATTTTTCCAACTCCCTCTTAGAAACTGACCTGAAAACCGAGAAGTTCTGCGATTGCTGTTTGAGAAAAGCCAGAGTTGAGGGATCACTAGTCTAAGGTAATTTATGCACGGGGGTATTCTATCTATTAATTTTGTTGTTTTTTTAAGTGAGGGCACATAATTATTGTAAATTAGGAACAAAAAAATCAATAAAAGAAAGTTTCATCAGATAGAGATAAAAGTATTCTCTTTTTTTAGATAGATAAATTTCAATTCTGGATACGAAGAGAGAGGAATTACAATGTTTTATCACATGCAGATCGGAATCACTGGGATCTCGTCTTGGCTAGAAGAGAACAAAACTAGAGACCAGGTGCTCTTAGAATTTATATGTCCCTATGTTAACCGGGAAGTGACTATATGGAGAGGGGTGATTTTCAATATGGCATCCTGCGGACAACTCACGGTCTTTGAGACTGAACGTCCCGTTGACTCTGATTGGCCGCTTAAGAAAGCTGATTACCTAAAAAAAGACAAGACAGAGCTTAAATGGGACTACTCTTATGACATGCAAGTGAAACTCAAGGAAGTGGCAAAAGATGTGACGCAAGAAATGTACCGTGAGGCAATAACTTTAATTGAAAGTGGTAAGTATTGCGAACTTCGTGCTCTTTTAGTTCAACAAGCTCGTGGAAGAGAATCATTTTTTATTTGCCCCTTTGACAATAAGGAAATCAATCATAACTATGAATTTGTCATAAAACCATGTGTCGAGAGGCACCAATTCTCAATTCAACGCGCAGATGAAATAACGCACACACAAACGATCACTGAAACAATAATCAGCGCGATAAATAAATCGCGTTTCGTAATAGCTGACCTGACTGAAGCTAAGCCCAACTGTTATTATGAAGTGGGTTATGCTCATGCCGTAGGAAAACCCGTCATAATAATTGCGAAAACGGGCACGCCTCGACATTTCGATCTTGCAGCACATAATTGGACATATTGGGATACCTACGAGGACCTCAAGCCAAAGTTCGAGAAGCGAATCAATGGTGTTTTGTCAGAACTTGGAGTTTACGCAACCTCAAAGCCATAAGTCCTTGACAATTAAATCCGCACTAAAGTAACCTGATTAACTTGAGAACTAAATTATTGACTAGTTTAGGTCAAGCATGGCGAAGCCTGCTTGACAAATTTCATGTGAAAAATCCACGAAATTATATACTCCAATTAAGCCTAAGGAGTCAAAAATGATGGAGAAATTTGACTTTTTAATAGGTGATTGGGATTTAGAATATAGAGTTCCAAAAAGCACATTCAGTGAAACTGCCACAGGTTCAGGGACTGGGACGTTCAAAAGAGCGTTGGATAATAAGTATGTTTATTTTGATTACTCCTCATTAGTAGCAGGACAAAAGGGAGAAGCACATGCAATCTTTGCCTGGGATGAGAAAACTAAAGTATATCGTTATTGGTGGTTTGAAAGCTCAGGGAATTTTTTAACCGCAACTTGTGATTTCGTTAAGGATGGAGTTCTGTTTTTAAATTGGCATGATAGTTTGCTTAAACAGACCTTCAAAAGAATAAGTCAAAATAAAGTGGTTTTGAGAATGGAGCATCCGAATTCTAATGGGGAGTATGAACTGATATTGGAAGTGATATTTACTAAAAAATAAACAAGACCTATTGAACAGACAGAAATGTCTGTTCTACCGTTTTTTTTGTTCTGTCAGGTCCTAGACCTGACAGAAAGTTTTGGTGTCAGGAGTAGCTCCTGACACAACACAAAAGTAAAACTAAAGTTTTACACTCCAACAGATTCTCAATCCACGTAAATTAAAAATGGAAGATTTTAAGCCAGGATACCTGAAGCTTTACCACTCCAAAGAGCTTTTTAAACGAATTGAAATTCTAAATCAAGCCCTTTCTTCCTGCCAGCTCTGTCCTCGAAGATGCAAGGTTAATCGTCTAAAAGATGAAAAGGGGATCTGCCTGACCGGGAGATTGGCTTGTGTTTCTTCTTTTGGTCCTCATTTTGGTGAGGAGTCTCCTTTAGTCGGGACTGGCGGGTCG
>JALHSU010000068.1 GCA_022865345.1 Candidatus Zixiibacteriota bacterium | reverse complement strand
GATATTCGTCATTCGTTATTGTTTTTAGTACATATCACCGTATCCACCGCCGCCGGGTGGCATCATCGATGCTTTTTTCTCCTCGGGTTTTTCCGCTACCACACACTCAGTCGTAATTAAAAGGGAGGCAATAGATGCGGCATTCTCCAAAGCAATCCGGGCAACCTTGGTCGGGTCGATAACTCCTGATGCCATTAAATCCTCAAAGTTTCCAGTTTCGGCATTGAAACCGAAGGCACCTTTTTCCTCTTTTACTCTATTTACCACAATTGAGCCTTCAGTTCCAGAGTTCTCGGCAATCAGTCGAATAGGTTCCTCTAAAGCCTTTTTCAGGATAGAGACTCCGATAGCCTCATCTCCTTCTAATTTCATTTTTTCTAAGGCTGGAATAGCTCTTAAGAAAGCAACTCCACCGCCTGGGATTATCCCTTCTTCAACTGCGGCTCTGGTGGCATGCAGGGCATCTTCCACCCTTGCCTTTTTCTCCTTCATCTCAGTCTCAGTTGCGGCACCGATATTTATAACTGCAACGCCACCAGCCAATTTGGCTAACCTTTCCTGCAACTTTTCCTTATCATAATCCGAGGTGGTCTCCTCAATCTGCTTCCGAATAGAGTTTACTCTTGCCTTGATATCTGCGCTTTTACCTCCACCTTCAACTATGGTGGTGTTATCCTTATCTATAGTTACCCTTTTAGCTTTGCCAAGGTCTGAAATCACAGCGTTCTCTAATTTGAGCCCTAATTCCTCAGCGATAACCTTTCCACTAGTTAGAACTGCGATATCCTCAAGCATTGCCTTTCTTCTATCTCCAAATCCAGGGGCTTTGACTGCACAGACCTTTAAGGTTCCCCTCAGTTTATTTACCACTAAGGTAGCTAAAGCCTCACCTTCCACCTCCTCTGCAATTATCAGGAGAGTTTTGCCCAACTGAGCCACTTTTTCCAGGACGGGCAAAAGGTCTTTCATACCGGAAATCTTTTTATCATAAATTAGAATCAAAGGCTCCTCTAAGAGAACTTCCATACTATCTGGGTTGGTGATAAAATAAGGGGAGAGAAATCCACGATCAAACTGCATTCCCTCAACGATTTCCAGAGTGGTGGCAGTGGTCTTTGCTTCCTCCACAGTGATGACCCCATCTTTACCCACCTTCTCCATCGCATCAGCTATCAGATCTCCAATCGCCTTGTCATTATTAGCTGAGATCGATCCTACCTGAGCTATCTCAGTCTTTCCTGGTAGAGGCCTGGATAGCTTTTTTAGCTCTTCAATCACAACCTGAACTGCTTTTTCTATCCCTCTTTTTAAAGCCATAGGGTTGGCGCCGGCAGTTACGTTTCTTAAACCTTCTCGATAGATTGCCTGGGCTAAAACCGTAGCAGTGGTGGTTCCATCTCCTGCCACGTCTGAGGTCTTGGAGGCAACCTCTTTTACCATCTGGGCACCCATATTCTCAAACGGGTCTTCTAAGTCTATCTCCTTGGCAACTGTGACTCCGTCTTTGGTCACAGTGGGCGAGCCGAACTTCTTGTCTAAGACTACGTTTCTACCTTTGGGACCTAAGGTAACCTTGACCGCATTAGCTAATTTATCCACACCCTTTTTTAGCTTTTCCCTGGCAGTGCTATTAAATTCCAAAATCTTGGCCATATTCAGAACCTCCTTTTTCTCTCATTTTAATAGTTAAGAATTTAGCCGATTATCGCTAAGATATCGCTTTCTCTCATTATCAGGTATTCCACGTCATCAATGGTCACTTCAGTGCCGGAATATTTTCCGTACAACACCTTGTCCCCTTTTTTTACTTCCATTGCTAACTGTTTCCCCTCCTCAGTCACTCTACCGGTACCCACTTCAATTACCTCCCCTTCCTGGGGTTTTTCTTTGGCAGTATCTGGGATGATAATTCCACTCTTCTTGACGTCTTTTGCCTCCAAGGGCTTTATCAAGACCCTGTCACCCAATGGCTTAACCTTCATATACGATCCTCCTTTCTTCAAAGCCTTCCCGTAGGGAAGGATATTTTTTAAGGTTTGGTTTTTGTCTTTTTTGTTCTGTCAGGTCCTGGACCTGACAGAACAAAAATCCTCTTAATTCGAAGCTCTTAGTTTTCTATCTCTTTGTCCTAAAACAAAATATGCGACTTTTTTAGCACTCCATCTTTAAGATTGCTAAGGATTGGTAAAAGATATAATCTTAGCTTTTAAAAAGCAAGTAAAATTTTATTTAAAATTTCAGTATTATCAAGTCAAATGTTAAAATTGTCTTAAGCTCGATTTTTTTTCAACAAATACTCAAATTTTCTTTATTTTATTTGATTTTTTTACTCTGTCATAAATTATTTTAAGCCCCTTCAGGGTTAAGGTAGGGTCAATTTTCTGAATGGAGCTTGATTCCTTATAAATCAACTCTGCTAACCCGCCTGTGCCTATTATCTTAGGAATATGTTTAAGCTCTTTTTCTATCCTTTTAACTATCTCATCTATCTGACCAACAGCACCGTAGATTATTCCGGACTTAAGGCTTTCCTGGGTGTTTGTGCCGATGACCTTTTTCGGTTTTTTAAGTTCTACTTTAGAAAGAAGTGCGGCTTTCTGGAAAAGATTGGCAGATGAGGTCTCGATTCCCGGGGATATGACTCCTCCAAGATATTCCCCTTTTTCAGAAATAACATCAAAAGTAGTGGCTGTGCCCAGATCGACCACGATGACCGGGCCTCCGTAGATTTCATATGCGGCTACTGCATTGGCGATCCTGTCTGCTCCTACTTGCTCAGGATTATCGTAAAGTATCTTTATTCCCAGGGGAAGTTTTGAAGAGACTACGACCGGGTCAGAATGAAGGTACTTCACGCTCATCTCCTCATACACAGTGGTTAAAGCTGGAACAACTGAGGCAATAACCACCCCTTCGATCTTCTCGGTTTTAACCTCTCCAATTAGTTCCCGGATTAAAATCCCGCATTCGTCCATAGTTAAAAAGTGATTCGAAGAGACTCGGTAGTAATTTCGTAAAATGTTTCTTATGAAGATGCCGATTACGGTGTTGGTGTTTCCGATATCTATACATATAAGCATGTTGCCTCCTGAAAGTTGATTGGAGTATAAAGCTTCAGCTTTATCCTGGTAAACCTTAAGGTTTACACTCCAGGGTTTCTTAAATCAGTGTAACCTCGCCAGAGCTTATGGTTCTCAGATGCCCTCGGGTTTCAAGGATTAGGGAGCCATTCTCGTCTATACCTTTTGCAGTGCCTTTGATCTTCTCTTTTCCATAAAGGAGCTTTACCTTCTTCTCCAGCAAAGATGATGAGTTTTTAATCTCCTCCAGATAAAATTTCAGTCCAAAGGTTTTGAAATTCAGATAGATTTTCTCTAATTTCTCCAAGAAAGTTTTCAGGAGCTCGACCCGGGAATACCTCTTGCCTGATTCCATAAAGATTGAAGTGGCTTTGCCTTTCAGATTCCTGGGGAAATCGTCCTGGACCTGGTTTACATTTACTCCCACCCCGATTATGACAAAGTTTACCTTATCCAGCTCTGCTGATAGCTCTAAAAGAATGCCTGCAAATTTTTTCCCTCCGATCAAGCAATCATTGGGCCATTTCAAGTCGGCTTTCAGTCCGGTCTTCTCTCTTATAGTCTGAACTAGAGCTAAGCCGGTGCATAAAGAGAGTCCGGGCGCCTTGGCTGGCGGGATTTTGGGCCTTAAGATCAAACTCATCCAGATTCCTTTTTCCGGAGGAGAGAGCCATTTTCTGCCCAATCTTCCTTTTCCAGCAGTCTGTTTTTCAGCTACGATCAAAGTACCTTCAGGAGTTTTTTCCTCAGCTAATCTGTAAGCTAAGTCATTGGTCGATTTCAAAGTGCGGTAGGAGAGAATTCTTTTCCCTAAGATTTTGGCCTTGAGATTATCGTGGATTTCTAAGGGTATTAGGCTATCAGGCACTGAGGTCAGGCGATAAATTTTTCCCTTTTCAGTTTCAATTTTATACCCGAGTTTTTTTAATTCTGAAATTCCTTCATAAACTGAAGAGGTGGGCAGATTCAAGGAAGAGGAAAGAAGGCTAGCACTTAACCCGCCAGACTTTTTCTCTCTTTTCAAAAGGGTAAGAATGCTCTCAGAGATCATCTTTATTTACTTTTCTTTTTCTTCCCCCGACCCAAGCGAACCTAAAAGGTTCGCGCTACGTTTTTCCTTGAACTTTGAACTATTGAACCTTTGAACCTTGCCTTTTTTGGAGGTCTAAAGACCTCCGCTACTTTTCTATTTCTTTTGTAGCGGAAGGCTTCAGCCTTCCACGTTTCTAAACTAATGGAGGTCTAAAGACCACTGCCACATCCTCACTTCAACAAAAGACTTAAGTCTAAGGCTTTGGCTGAGTGAGTCAGTGCACCTACTGAGATGTAGTCGACTCCAGATAGAGCGATTTTCCTTACATTGTGGAGATTTACCTTGCCAGAAGCTTCAATTTCCACTTTTTTGTTTTTTGAACGAATGAGCTTAACCGCTTTTTTTAAATCTTCAGGTTTGAAGTTATCCAGCATTATCCGGTCGATCTTGAAATTCAGAGCCTCTTTAATCTCTTTCAAGTTTTTGGTCTCAACTTCGATTTTAAGCCCTTTTTTACTTTTCATAGCCTTTCCGATTGCCGCAGAGATACTGCCTGCTGCCTTTATATGATTATCCTTAATCAGAATCATATCATAAAGCCCCTGGCGATGATTCTTTCCTCCACCCTTCTTTACCGCGTACTTTTCCAAGAGCCTCAGCCCAGGTGTGGTTTTGCGGGTATCTAAGATCTTCGCCCTGGTGCCTCTGATTCTCATGACAAACTCGCCAGTAAGGGTGGCAATTCCCGAAAGCCTCTGCAGAAAATTCAGGACTGTCCTTTCTCCAGCTAAGATGCTTTTCACCTTTCCCCGGATCAGGGCGACCCTCTGGCCTGGTCTTACTTTGTCTCCGTCACTTACCAAGGGTTTAAACACTAATCCGGGATTGACCTGCTTGAAAACCGATTTTGCCACCTCCAGCCCGGCGATTACTCCTTTCTCTCTGGCTATGATAAACCCCTCTCCCTTTTGTTTTTCCGGGATGGTCAGGTTTGAAGTAATGTCTCCCGAACCCAGGTCTTCTTCTAAGGCGAGTTCAACTACTTTTTGAATTTTCTGGAACTCGGATTTCTTCATAAAGGTAAAAGTTAAAATAAATCTACGCGATGTCAACATAAAATTCTTGACAAATGACCTTGAAAAGTTTATAGTGAATTTAAATTAATTTTTGGAGGGGGAAATGAGATCAGATTTTTTTGATATTCCTCTTTCTTGTTTTTCTCCGGATAAAAAAGAGCAGGGGAACTGCTGGCTTAATCTTTTAGCTTCAGGGGAGAAGCTCGAAATCTTCTTTCCTTCAGACAAAAGATTGGGAAACTGTCTGGAATGCAGCTTTTTTCAGAAGCTTTCCTCCAGGTCTACTGGGAGAAGGAGCGCTGACCGGATTGCAGAGGAGTCTTTAAAAATTGTGCTCGGACAGGTGAAAACATTTGATAATTATCTGGAGAGGATAAACCAGGACCTCTACAAGAAATTAGAGGAGCTTTCCCTTCTGAAAAAAGTATCAGATGCCCTGCTTAAGTCCAAGGAGCTGGATAAGACCTTAAGGATAATTTTGACCGGTGTTACGGCCGGGGAGGCATTCGGTTTTAACCGTGCTTTCATCTTCTTAGTCAATCCTAAAACTCAAACCTTAGAAGGAAGGATGGGCCTGGGTCCTAAAGACCAGGAGGAAGCTTTCAAAATCTGGTCACACATAAAAAAAGAGAAAGTCACTTTTGAGCAGATGTTAGAGAACGCACTCTCCTCAGAGGAGCAGGAGAATGAATTAACTTTTAAGATAAAGGCTCTCACTTTTTCCCTGGAGGAAAAAGAGAATATTCCGATCAAGGCAATTTTAGAGAAAAGAAGTTTCAATATAAAAGAGGAGGAAGTCTCAAATCTAAAACCGGGGAAGATCCTGGAACTTCTAAGTCCAAAAGGGTTTTTGCTTGTCCCGATATTTTCTGAAAATAAAGCTATGGGGGTCCTGGCAGTGGACAACCTTATCACCGGGAACAAGATTTTGGAGGACGACCAGGTGGGGCTGGAGACTTTTGCCAACCAGGCCGCTTCCCAGATCGAAAATATCGTTTTGCAAGAGGAGCTCAAGCAGAAAATAAAGGAATTAGAGCTTGCCTCCCAGATTTTAAGAGAAAACCAGAACTACCTTTTGCAGGCAGAAAGATGGGTGGACATAGGTAAGTTAGCCACTACCGTAGCTCATGAGATAAAAACCCCCCTGGTGACGATGGGTGGATATGCACGCCGGGCTTTAAGAAAAGCAGAAGAAGGAAAGCTGGTCCCGCACGAGTTAGGGATCATTGTGAAAGAGACTGAAAGGCTGGAGAGCATAACCTCTGAGATCTTGGACTATTCAAAAGCTACCAGGTTAAATTATGAGAAAAAGGATTTGAATCTGCTGATTAAAGATGCTATAGAGGTATTCAGGGGTAAGTTAAGATATAACGGCATCTGGTTAAAAACAAGGTTCTCACTGGAACCCCCCATTCTGAATTTCGACCCCAAACGGATAGAGCAGGTTCTTTTCAACCTGATTGAAAATGCGATTGATGCGATGCCTGAAGGAGGGACCTTGACTATAAGAACTAAAAGAAACGAGGAATTCGCTATCTTCGAGGTTGAGGACACCGGCTCCGGGATAAGCGAAGAAAATCTGCAGAAACTATATATCCCCTTTTTCACCACCAAGCCCAAAGGCTCAGGCCTGGGCTTGCCGGTTTGCAAGAAGATAATCGCAGACCACCAGGGGTATATCGAAGTAAAAAGCGAGGTAAACAAAGGGTCAAAGTTTACTGTGTATTTGACTTTTCTGAAAGAGAGTTGATAATTGTAGCGTCCTCACTCCTGTGAGGACGCTTTTCGTTGCCACGGGAGTGGCAACGCTACCATTTTATCACTTTCCAGAACTTTCTTAAAGAAAGAAGGTTCCAATGTATAAAATTTTGTTAGTAGAGGATGAACCTCATCTTTTAGAGCTTTACCAGGAGGAGCTGCAGGATGAGGGGTATGAAGTTATGACCACTATGGATGGGGAAGAGGCGATTCTTCTTACTAAAAAGAATTTTCCGGACCTGGTGGTTCTGGATATAAAGATAAAGAAACTCCAAGGCTTAGAGGTGCTGAAAAAGATAAAGGAGTTCAATAAAGACCTTCCAGTGGTTTTAAATTCAGCCTATGAGACTTTCAAATCTGACTTCTCCTCCTGGATCGCAGATGCTTACTTAATCAAATCCTCCAATTTAGCTGAGCTGAAAGAGAAGATCGCTGAGCTTCTGGTGATATGAATATGTTGGGGTTCAATCCGCCTCTGTGTACTACCTCATAATTTCGGTAACAGGTTTAAACCCGCGTAGGGGCGGAGTTCATCTCCGCCCGAAGGTGATGGGTGGAGGCAAGCTCCACCCCTACGCGATATCTGTTTAAATAACAACTCCTTCTTAAATATGATTGCGATTTCATTGTTCTCCACCTTATTCCCAATTT
>JALHSU010000067.1 GCA_022865345.1 Candidatus Zixiibacteriota bacterium | reverse complement strand
TTAGTATCAGTCGAGGCAGTGGACAATTTCAGCCGTCCTTTGAAGACCACTGTGGTCAACCGGGCGATCCCGACTGCTTATGCACTGAATGCCAACTATCCCAACCCATTTAACCCGACCACCAACATCAGCTTCGCTCTGCCGATAGACTCCAAGGTTTCCTTGAAGATCTACAACATCGCAGGACAGCTGGTTCGCACCCTGGTGAACGAGACCATGGTTGCGGGTACCCATACGGTTACCTGGGATGGAATCAATTCTAACGGTGAGAAAGTCGCATCTGGTATCTACTTCTACAAACTGAATGCTGGCGACTACAGCAAGACCATGAAGATGGTTATGACGAAGTAAACTTCGTCGCGTATTACAGAGGAGGGGGAAATTCCCCCTCCTCTGATTTAAAATGAAAGAAAAAAGAGGTTAACTGAAAAGTCGATATAGTTTTTTGAAATTTCTTCTCCTCTCAGGGATGGATGAGTTGCTGACTGAAGAGCATTAGTATTCTTGACGATAGAAAGAATAGATAGTTTTTTAAAAATAGTTTTAGAGGCGGAGGAATGATGAGAAATAAACCCTTTTTCTTTCTTTTTCTTTTTGCAGCCCTTCTTCTTTCTAAAAATCTTTCCTTTGCTCAAATCCAAGACACTGTAGGGGTGGTTGACACGTTAAGAGTAGGGAATTCAAGTGCTTATCCCGGTTCACAGGTAATCGTTCCGGTGTATGCATTTAATGATGAGCCGTTGGGAGCAATTGTTGTTCCTCTCAAATTCTCCAGCTCAGACCTTGTTTGTGATTCAGTCTCCTTTGTAGGATCAAGAGTTTCTGATGCACCTCTAAAAGGAGATTCCGTAGATAATGTAAATAGAACCATCAAAATCTATGCGGTAAGTTTTACTCAAATAAATCCCGGAAACGGTTTAGTGGCTAATCTGTTTTTCACGGTCAAGCAGAACGTTCCACTGCAGACAGTGGAGATAGACACTTTTTCGACTTCTGAAATATTTTTAGATTTTACCTATACCTGGGCTGTGGATATGATTCCAGCCTTTGTTAAGGGGGGAATTACTATAAAAGAAAAAAATCTGGCTCCCCAGATAAAACCGATCGGAACTCAATATATAGTGGAGGGGGATACTCTATTAATAAAAATTCTGACAACTGATCCGGAAGGAGATTCTGTTAGACTCAGCTTGTTGAATGGACCGGATGGCGGTTTTTTTGCAGACTCGGGTAATGGAAGGGCTGCTTTCCGCTGGGTTCCTCCTTTTACCGGTCCCTGGTCTTCAGTTAATAGTCCTTTTAAGGTTGCATTTGTGGCTTTAGACGGAAAAAACAGCTCAAGAGAAGATGTAGAGATTGAAGTAATAGATAAAAATTTAGGGGTTAAGGCTTACGCTCTGGAGGTGGGAACAGACTCAGGTTTTTTCTCTGACACTATCACGGTGCCGGTAAGTCTCGTAAATCCTGATTCAGTGGGAAGGATGAAATTGCTACTGCATTTTGATCCGAGTGCGCTTTCTTTATTGAGCGTAAGCAAAGCAAACACCAGAATTAGCAACTGGGAGTATTTTCAGCATATAACCGATCAACCTGCGGTAGGCGATGTTCAGATCTTAGCCCAGGCAGACATCTTAGATAGCATGGTTACAAAGCCGATGCCTCCAGGAGAGGGAGTAGTCGCCAATTTAAGTTTCAGGATAATACTCGATCCAACCCCTCTTAATCTGCTTGCATCCATAAGATTCAAGTTTACTGACTCGACCGACAACACTTTTGGTGGATTGTTTGGGCAGAAGTTCATTTCGCAGGATAAGATCAGTTATAACGATGGAGGTATTTTAATTCGAGGATTGGACAAACTCTTAGGTGATATAAATCTGAACGGAATTCCATACGAAGTTGGGGATGCAGTTCTTTTCAGTAAGTTCTTAATAGATCCGGTTAAATATCCTTTTAATCAGCTACAGCAACTCAATTCGGATGTGAATGAAGATGGAATATGCTGTACCCTGGCCGATTTCATTGTTTTACTCAATCGTATCCTTGAGGGAGGTAACCCAGTATTGGCAAAGTTAGTACCTGAAGCTGATGAAGTCCAGCTAAATCTAAGAAAGAGCTCCTCAAACATTGAGATATTTATTGATTCAAAAGTTCCAGTAGGTGCTGCTCTGCTGATAATCAAGCACCCAGGAATAGATTTAGGAGATGCGATTTTATCCTCAGATGCAGAAGGTATGACTCTGCTAAAAAAAGATGATGCAGGGGAATTGAGGCTCCTCCTTTATAGTGCCTCGGCTAAATATATTGAATCAGGACAAAAGAGATTATTCACCATTCCGATCAGGAATGGAGATGGAAACATAGAATTAGAAAAAGCTTTTTTCTCAGATTATTCAGGAAATCTAATCCAGGCAACTGTTTCATTAGAGAGAAATCAGGAGATCCCGGAAAGGTTTACCCTGTTACAGAATTACCCGAACCCGTTTAATCCAGAGACCAATATCTCATTTTCTCTGCCTGCGGAAAGTGAAGTTAATTTGAAAATATATAATCTAAAGGGGCAGTTGGTCAACATACTGGTAAACACCAGATTAAGTGCGGGTGTCCATACTTTTACCTGGAAGGGAAAAGACGAATCTGGTAAGGATGTCTCCAGCGGAATCTATTTTTATAAACTCATAGCAGGTAAATATTCTGAGACCAAGAAAATGGTGAAAATTAAATGATCATCACGATATTAAATTGAAATAAAAAACATGGAAGGAATAATATCGCTATGCCGGGAAGCTTAAAGCTGAAAGAAAAAGATGAAAAGGAACTAAAGATGAGTGCAAAGAAAACTTTTTTAGAAAAAAGAAAATGGTGGGGGATAATTTGCCTTGCGGTCCTAACGATTTTGTTTTCCACTTCAGTTAGCTGGTCACAGTTTGTCATCCGCACTCAAGATACCCTGAAGGTGGAGACAGCCACAGGACAGCCAGGAGATACCACAATCTTGGTCTCGGTCTATTTGCGCAATAGTTTATCAGTACAGACATTTAGCTTAAGATTGATCTTTGACCAGAATTTGATCGTTCCCCGTGATACAGTAGTGGGCACAGATACTCTCGTAATCGGTCAAGCCACTTCAAGAGATAGCTTTTACCTGCAATCTTCGGCTACCTTTCTGGGATCGAGACGAGACTCAGTGCTTACCTTCATTGCTTTCAGCTTCAACCTAACTGATACCATCGCTCCAGGAACTGGGGCCGTGGTACGTTTCCAGTTCAAGGTCAACCCCGGTATAACCAGAGACACCTCCACAGTTATAAGATTAGAGGACGATCCTGCGCATATTGGCAGTTACAATGTCTATGTGCATACAGATACAATAACCGGAACTCAACAGTACCGACCAACCTTGGTCAACGGCACCTTCAGTATAACGGCTGGGGGACCTCCAGGCAATCATGCTCCTGTTTTTGAACCTCTGGCAAGTCAGTTCACTGTGACCGAAGGGCAGAATTTATCTTTTGTTGTAGGTGCCAGTGATCAAGATGGGGATACGATAACCCTGTCTGCGGATGCGCTTCCGCCTAATGCCACCTTTCCAACCGTTAAAGGGGATAGCGTCGTCAGTCAAACTTTCAGTTTTACTCCTGATTTCACCCAGGGACCTGGCAGCGTTAGTGTGACCTTTAGAGCCAAAGATGAAAAAGGCGTCAGCACTCTGAAGACTGTGACCATTAACATAAAT
>JALHSU010000066.1 GCA_022865345.1 Candidatus Zixiibacteriota bacterium | reverse complement strand
CTGGATTTGCCTCTGGTTTACAACACCGGAGGATATGACCTGGTATCAACTCTGAAATTTTTAGACGGGGTATTTGACATCTATATGCCTGATTTCAAATATTCTGATCCGGAAGTAGCCAAAAAATTATCTGATGCTCCGGATTATCCAGAGGTGGCAAAATCTGCCCTACGGGAGATGCACAGACAGACTGGAGACCTCATTACAGATAAGAAAGGAGTTGCTCGGCGCGGTCTTATCATCCGTCACCTGGTCCTTCCGGAAAACTTAGCCGGAACAGAGGAAGTAATGAAATTCATAGCTTCTGAGCTTTCGGAGAATTCTTACGTCAATTTGATGGATCAATATCATCCCGCATACGGAGCAAAAGATTTTCCTGCTTTAGATCGGAGGATTACCTCTCAAGAGTATAACGATGCTTTGAATATGGCAAAGAAGCATGGTCTTCATAGATTAGATGGCTATATACAATGAAAGCGTGCAGTCGGGCAAGGGTGCCCGACCTATCCACAGGATCCAAATTCGGACGAAAAATAGTGCTCGTAGGCGTCCCGCCTTTGGCGGGAATAGCCCCGCAGATACAGGCTTCTCAGAGATTCCTGCATAAATAAGGTAAACATATGCGTATATTTCACTCTCACTCGTGGGACGCAAGCTTAGATGAGGCTCAGAGAATTCAAGAGCGGCTTGCAAGATATATTATAACAGAAGATCGATTTCAGAAAATCAGAGTAGTAGCCGGGGTGGGGATAAATTTCAAACCTTCAAATTTAGCCGTATCCATAGTTAGGTTCACTTTTCCGGATTTAAAAAAACTCGACTCTGTCTCCGGGAAATTTCCTCTCTTATTTCCATATACCCCGAACTATTTTGCTTTTTCCTGTGGGCCTGCGATATTGTCTATTTTAGAAAAAGTCGGACTCCCCGACTTACTCATCTTTCCAGGCAGAGGGACTGCTCATCCCAGAAAGGTCGGGCTGGCAACTCATCTGGGGATTCTGCTGGATATTCCTACCATTGCCTGTTCTAAAAGAGCTTTGACAAGAAATTATTCCGAACCGAAAAAGAGAAAAGATTCATACGAGTATATATTTGAAGGAAAAGAAAAAGTTGGAATCGCTTTAAGAAGCAGGAACAACACCAAACCGATTTTCGTTTCTCCAGGTAATAAGATTTCCGTCGACTCGTCGTCGAAAATCATCCTTCACTGCTGCACTAAATACCGCCTGCCTGAGCCTTTGAGGAAAGCCCAGATTTTGGCCCGAAAAGAAATACCCAGAACAAATTCATCTTAACCCGCCTTGAGGGCAAGTCGGGACTACCGATTCAAGGTTTTCAATTGACCTCTGTAGACCCACGTTGCCCTCAACGTGGGGATATGATAAACCACTGGCTCAGCCCTGAAGGCTGAGCTACGCGTTCGGGTTACTTCGTCACTTCTGCGAAAAAGCGCAGGCTAAAGCCTGCGGCTACCAGATTTTAGCTGACCGAGCAGGTATTAGCGAGGATGATAACATCCTCGCTGAGCAAAGTAAACGCCGCCCCCCCACGAAATCACCAAAAAAATCAGGCATTGAGGTAAATTTCAAATCTGCCGATATATTTAAGGTCGACTGATTTTTATTAAAAGGAGGTGAGTTTTGCAGATCGTAAGCCTGAGTTTTGGCAGGTTTCCGGAGCTTGAAGGTTTAAGCATTTTGTTCAAAAATAGCTGCTTGAAGCTGAACCTGGTTCTGGATGTCTTCACTCCCGAAGATAAGGAACTGGATTTCGGAAATATCTATAAGAAAGTCGCAGGTTTTCTGCCCAATCTTCAAAAACATAAATGCTGGGCTAATTTCTTAGGAGGAACCGTTTTCAATGATGGGAAAAAAGAGTCGCCTTTTCAAAGCGTAGGAGGGATAACCGATTTAGCTCATCTGGTCGAACATATGATCATAGACCTCCAGGCCACTGTCGGGCAGATGAAATCGTGTACTGGTCTGACCTGCGGCTACCAGAACCCGTCCAACCGTTTCGATCTCTTTATTGAATGTAAAGATAAAAGAGTGGCAACTTTTTCCTCGAATTTAGCAGTGAAGATGATGAAAGAACTGGTCTGGAAGGGGAATATTTCTCCTGAACATACTAACTCGATTCGGCTGGCAAAATCTCTTTATGAGGAACCGGAGCTCTATTTCTCACCACAGAAACTGGCTCAGACTTTAGGCTGGCAAAAAGAGGATTTATCTTTTCAGATAAAGGAGCTTATCATTCTGAAGTTCTTGGACAAGGAGTTTTTACTAGCCAATCCCGCTAGAAGGAGGGGTAAGAAATGAATAAAGAAGAACAGGTACTCGAATTAAATATTCGGACCGAAGAAAAAGTCAAGCCGGATACAAAGACCGAAGAGCTGAGCCGGAATCAAGGGTCAAAAGCGAGTCAAAAGTATAAGACCGTCTTCAATTGCAGTTATTCTGAGGTGCAGGAATAAAAAGGAGACGCATTTGATGCGTCTCTACGCAAGAAAATTTAGACCCACGTTGCCCTCAACGTGGGTCTTTGATTTATGAAAAACAAACAGAATTCTTTCGACGAGAGCACTTTACAGGCCCGACTTGAGGGCAAGTCGGGTCTACGGATCTATAAAGAAAGTCAGGAATAAAAAGGAGACGCATTCGATGCGTCTCTACATCTGAAATGAAATGACAAAATTTATAGGGGCGTATTGCAATACGCCCCTACAGATTTATTCATAGATAGGTTTTTTTCTTTACAGCTACTGGGCTTTTTTCTCTGCCTCTTTTGCCTTATCAACCATACCCTTTTTGGCATAGGCGATGCTCAAATAACTCCAGGCATCTTTGTTATCCGGCTCTCTTTTGGTTAAAGCTTCCAGCACATTTATGGCATCGTCTGTTTCGTCCTGATTTAGATAACAATATCCTAAAAGCCTCATAGCTTCCAGGTCATCTGGAGCCAATTCGTGGACTCTTTTGAAATCCAATTCAGCTTTATGGAAATAATCTTTTTGCTCATCGATCAGTTTCTTGGATCTGCCTATCAGCGCCTGGTCTTTAGGGTTGTTCTCCAGGGAATCGCGGAGAGCAATTAACTGCTTAGCGATTTGGCTGGTTTTATTCAAATATAGGAAGCCCCGGTTGAAGTGGACATCCTTGGAGTTAGGGTCTTGCTGGATGATCTTGTCATAAATCTCCATGGTCTCTTTTTCTTTGCCAAGCTTGTCAAGGATGATAGCGCGGTTAAAAAGGACATTAACATAGAGATCTTTGGTATCAATGTCTTGTTCTATAATTTTTTCATAAACCTCCTTAGCCTCATGATGTCTGCCAAGTCTATCCAAGATGTTTGCCCGTAATAAGAGAGCATTTAAGTCATTAGGATTTTTCTTTAAGATCGGTAATATGTCTAAGATGTCCAATAGTTCCCCTGAAATCTTCAAGGCTTCTTCGTAGTTTTTATTATTTAACAGGGATGCTAAGTAGTTATTGAGAACGTTAATATTATATGGCTCTAACTCATAAGCTTTTTTAAGATAGCTCAAAGTTTTTTCAGGTTGATTCAATTTTGAGGCGGCAAAGGCTCCATTTACAAAAGGCTCGAACCGGGTAGAGTCAATCTGCATGACCAGCTCATATTGGTCCATGGCTTTTTTGTACAAGTCCTCCTTCAGCTTTTCCAGAGGGGAGATTAACTCCTGAGCTGAAGTATAGTTTTTCCAGTTATAAGCGAGGTTGTTATACTCCGCAGAGATCAACTGCAGGGAATCAGTATAGATTGCGTAGTTAGACCAGTTAGAAGTTATCTGTTCAGCATATCTATCCACAGAACGGACTTTATTGACATAGTCCACACCCAGATTGACAGTGGTTACCCATGTGTTTTCGAGAATTGTTTTCATCTCCTCCTTTTCTTTTCCCTTCAGACCTGCTTTATCAGCCTGGGCAAAAGCCCCAATCATATCTTTGGTCCGGTGTTTAATCCCGTAAACCTTACCTAACAAGAACCAGATCTCAGGGTCATCCGGGTAATCGGTTTTTGCCTTTTCCAAAAGTTCAATCACCCGATCGTAATCCGGATTTTTCAGCTTGAGCTCGATCTTGGCTGAGGTTTTGTAAACGTCTCTGGACATCTGCTGGGCCTGGGAACAGGCACCAACCATAAAGAGAAAGAACAGGGTCAAAGCCACTTTGAAAAACCGCATAGGCACTCCTTTTTTAAGTTTTTTTTTAATTTTCCACGGTTAAATTCTCAAGTCTAACTGCTGTATCTCACCTTATAATTTACGATTTGTTCCTGGTTTTTTTCAAGCGGAATCTTGAATTCGATGGTGCTGGCATCTTTCTTCTCATATTTGAAATTATTCTCTGAAATCTCCCAGTTGGTGTAGGGGTAAAGGTGCTCAACCACAGTGACTTCGACTTTTTCCTCTTTGTGGTTTCTCAGTTTGATCTGGTAAGTCTCCTCCATAACGTTGTCGCTGATCTTCTGAAAGTTGGTTCTGGTCCTTTCTCCCACTATGTCAAAGGCATCCCCTACGTAGACCCTTACTTTTTCGTCCTTAGGAGTATGGTCGATCTGGTCTTCTCCCACAAATTCCATAGACTTGTCAACGTCGACTTTATAAACCCGTATCTTTCCTTTTGGCAGGGGCATTCCTAACCCTTCAGCTTTTGAATTCATAAACTCTAAGTTGACTTTAACCTTCTTTGGGTCTCTGGCTCCGTCATAGACATAAATCTTTTTGACCCTGACTGTAGAGTTGGGGAATAAAGAGATTTGCTTGATTTCATTATCTTTCACCGTGCTGGGGAATTGAAGGGTATAGAGATGGTATTCGAAAAACGGTTTCTCTTCAAAAGTAGCACGAGCCATTCCCAAAGCCATTTCAGCCTCACCCTTGTACAAGGGTCTCACAACTCTCTCTTCAACCCGGTGGACTTCTCCTGCTATCAGCTTCAACTTAGCATCCGGATAAGTTGCGCCAGAGCGGTTATCAATGGAGACCCAGCCGGAAAGCTCTAAGTTCCTATCATCCTTATCCGCGACTGCTACATATTCGGCATGCCAGTTTATGCCGGAGGTAAGGTAGCTTACCTCGGTTTTTTGTTTTCCCTGTATCTTACTGTCTAAAAGCCAGACTAAGGTCGGACGGGTGATCAAGCCCTCGGGCAGTTTCGGAAAGGAAAGGTCGATGACCTGAGCCCGGTTCACAATTCTAATGGAGTTTTCTTTTTCTCTGAGCGTAAGATTATCCGGCGCGTAGGAGAGAAGCGTGCCTTCGTAGAACTTTCCATCTTTAGTCAAAATCTGGATGTTCTTATCTAAATACTTTTCCAGAATCTTATCCGAGCTTACCAGGTCATACTGGTAGTTTTGTTCCAGAAGGTAGATCTTATCAGGAGCGCTGAGCACCTGAAAATGAACTGAGGTCGGGTCGATTTTTTCCGCCACTTCAGTGAACTTGATTTCGTTCCTGCCGGAGACAAAGGAAAGGTCCCTGGTGTCTTTTACCAAAGCCAGGTCCTGGTTATAAATGGTCAGGGATATATTTCTTTCCTGTCCCAATACAGATAAAGCCAGAAGAAAAAATATGGCCATTCCAAAGACAACTTTTCTTATCATATTCTCACCTTCTTTCTATAGATAATACAAATGAAAGTGGTTTTTATTTCACCAGCCTACTAATCCTTCCAAGTTTTTTTCCAACTTCTCTATGAGCTTCTGGTAATCTTCATTTTTGTTCTTCTCCTTCTGCACAATCTGGGCAGGGGCTTTTTTCAGGAAGTCCTCATTGGCTAACTTCCGGTCAACTCCAACCAAAAGCTCTTTTAATCTGGAAATCTCCTCCTCCAATTTTTTTCTTTCCGTATCTATATCGATAAGTCCTTCCAATGGTATGTATGCCTCAAAATCCTTAGCCACTGCAGTAGCAGAGAACCTGGGTTTTTTGGTCCTGATCCCCACTTCCAATTTCTCTATCCTTCCCAGGGTAAGGATATGATCTTTATTTTCCTCCAGAAGCTTTTGAGTCTCTTTTTTCTCCACCTTCAGGTAAACGCTCAGCTTTTTGACCGGGGGAATATTCATCTCAGAGCGGATATTCCTGACTGAGGTAACCACCTCCTGGACCAGTTCCATCGATTTTTCCAGGTCCAGATTCACCAGAGAGGGGTCGTGTTCAGGCCAGGATACTTTCATCAAACTGTGCTCAAAATCATCCACTTTCGAAGAATAAAGGTCATGATAAATCTCTTCAGTCGCAAAGGGGATAAAGGGGTGAAGGAGTTTCAGGATGTTGTCCAGTAAGAAAAGCAAGAAAACAGTCCTGTTTTGAGTTGAATCTTTCTGAGGTAAACGAAACGTGGTCTTCTTCATTTCTAAATACCAATCGCAGAAGTCATGCCAGACAAAATCATACAGGGTTTTGGCGGCAGAATTAAATCTGTAATTTTCCATCTGTTTTGTCACTTCGTTTATAACCTGATTTAACCTACTCACAATCCATGTGTCCTCCCAGCTCTCAGGTTTCATATGGGCGGGACGTGCCAATTTCGTTAGGGGACCAAACGTATTCAGAAACCCTGCAATGTCTGTGTCTACCAGGTTCATACGGATGAAGCGGTAGGCATTCCATAGTTTATTGACAAAGTTCCTGCCGATCTCAAAAGTGTTCACAGAGATGCAAGGGTCCTGTCCTTCCGGCGTGACCAGGATCATCGAAAGCCTCAAAGAATCCGCACCGTATTTTCCGATTATCTCCAGAGGGTCGATCCCATTGCCCAGGGATTTGCTCATCTTCACGCCATTGGCATCCCGTACAGTCCCGTGAATGTAAACGTCGTAAAAAGGAACCTCGCCCATAAACTCCAGACCTGCCATCACCATCCGGGCTACCCAGAGAAAGATTATCTCCGAAGCTGTGAAAAGGGCTTTGGTCGGATAGAAACTTTCAAGTTCTTTAGTCTTTTCCGGCCAGCCAAAAGTGGAAAAGGGCCAGAGCCAGGATGAAAACCAGGTATCTAAAACGTCCTCGTCCCGCTTCAAGTTCTTGCTTTTACATTTCGGGCACTCTGAGGGTTGGGTCTTTGCGACAATGACCTCATTGCAATCCAGACAATACCAGACCGGAATACGGTGCCCCCACCAGAGCTGGCGGGAGATACACCAGTCCCGGATATTTTCCATCCAGTTGAGGTAGACTTTTGCCCAGTGCTCAGGGTAAAACTTCACCTTTCCGCTTTTCACTGCCTGGATGGCTGGCTCGGCTAAGGGTTTCATCTTCACGAACCATTGCTCTGAAAGATAAGGCTCGATCGTAGTATTGCACCTGTAGCAGGTGCTCAAAGGAACTTTGTAAGGCTCAATTTTTTCCAGCAGGACTTTCTTCTTTAGCTCAGCCACTAAGGCCTTGCGGCATTTGTAACGGTCCATTCCCGCGAACTTGCCTGCATCCTTGGTCATCTTGCCGTCAGGACCTATAACCACAATCCTTTCCAACTTATGCCGGTTTCCCACTTCGAAATCATTAATATCATGAGCTGGAGTTACCTTCACCGCGCCGGTTCCAAATTCCGGGTCAACGTAATCGTCTGCGATTATGAGTAGTTCCCTGTCCAGAATAGGAAGTATGGCAAACTTTCCCACGAGTTTCTTATACCGCTTATCCTTGGGATTTACCGCTACTGCGGTATCGCCTAACATAGTCTCAGGACGGGTAGTGGCAACTGTGATGTAATTATCTTCCCCTTTGAGCTTGTATTTGATATACCAGAGGCTTCCATCCTCCTCTTTTCTTTCAGTCTCATCATCTGAAAGGGAGGTCAGACATCTGGGACACCAGTTGATGATATACTTGCCTCTATAGATCAAACCTTTTTTATAGAGATGCTCGAAAACTTCCAATACCGCTCTGGACAGACCTTCGTCCAAGGTGAACCTGGTTCTGTCCCAATCACAGGAACAGCCGATTTTTTTGAGCTGGTTTAAAATCGCCTCACCGTTTTTCTTTTTCCATTCCCAGGCTAACTTTACGAAAGCCTCTCTTCCGATCTGCTGACGGGTTTTTCTTTCTTTGGCTAAATTCTTCTCGATAACCACCTGGGTGGCAATTCCAGCATGGTCGATTCCGGGCAGCCATTCGGTCTCATAACCCTGCATCCTTTTCCAGCGAATCAGAATATCCTGAAGGGTGTTGTTCAGCCCGTGTCCTAAGTGTAAAATGTCAGTCACATTAGGAGGCGGGATGACCACGCTATAAAATGGCTTGTGATCAGAAAGATTAGGTGAAAAGAATTTGCCCTTCAGCCAGTAAGAATACCATTTATCCTCAACTGTCTTGGGGTTGTATTGTTTGGGTAATTCGCTTGTGCTCATACAGATGATTCCTAACAGTTTAAGCAAATATATTAATATAAAGTTTTTCTTTTGTCAAATAGAATTGGTAGAAAAAAAATGCGCGAGAATCGCATTTTGAGAACAGGCAAAGAACCTCACCCTGACCCTCTCCTTGAAAAGGAGAGGGATAATAAGATCCCCTCCTTTCTAAGGAGGGGATTAAGGGGAGGTTCAGATGTGGAGTGCATCGTCCGTGACGATGCCGTGTAGAGACGCATAGCGATGCGTCTCTACAAACTGATAAGGAATGCATCCTACTTGATGATGCCACATAGAGGCGTAGGGACATCCCGCCCCTACAATTTAACTCCCTTTTCAATTGACAGATAAAAATTTGTTTGTTAAATTGTTCACAAGCGTTATAAATTTTCTTGTTTTATAAAGGAGAATATATGCCTCTTACAAAACCCAAAGTCTCTAAGAGAGGGAAGGAAATGCCGGCCTCTCCCATCAGGAAGCTGATACCTCTGGCAGATGAAATCAAAAAGAAAGGAGTCAAAGTCTATCATCTAAACATCGGACAGCCGGACATTCCTACACCAGTAGAGTTTTGGAATGCTATCAAGAACTACCCGAATAAGGTTCTGGCATATGGCAACTCAAAAGGAGACATCCGGCTCATCCAGAGCATGGTGGAATATTATGAAAGAAAAAATATCTTTGTCCAGCCAGAAAACATTCAGATCACGACTGGAGGGAGCGAAGCTCTGATCTTTGCCATGATCTGTATTTCAGACGTGGGTGAGGAGATTATCGTGTTTGAGCCTTTTTACACTAATTATAACAGTTTTGCCCGGATGGCGGACATAAATTTAGTTCCAATTCCCACTAAGGCGGAGAATGGCTATCATCTTCCAGAAAAAAAAGCAATCGAGAAAAAGATAACCAGTAAGACCAGAGGGATTTTACTGGCCACTCCTAATAATCCTACAGGCACAGTATTTACAAGGCAGGAAATGGAGACCATTGCTGAACTGGCGAAAAAATATGACCTGTTTTTCCTTTCAGACGAGGTATATCGGGAGTTCATCTACGAAGGGGTTCATACCAGCATAATGCATATAGAAGGGATCGAAGATAGAGCTATTCTTTTAGATTCGATTTCCAAAAGATACAGCGCCTGCGGCGCCCGGATAGGATGTCTGGTTTCCAAGAACAAAGAGATTACAGATACCGCTTTGAAATTAGGTCAATCCCGACTTTGCTCCCCTTCGATCGAACAGTATGGTGCCATAGGTGCGTTAGGTTTGCCAGAGGATTATTTCTTGGCAATGGCAGATGAATACAAAAGGAGAAGAGATACCTGTTATGCTGAGCTGATGAAGATCCCTGGGGTCTTCTGCCAGAAACCCTCTGGTGCTTTTTACATAATGGCAAAATTCCCGGTAAAGGATATTGAGGATTTTGCCAGGTGGATGCTTTCAGATTTCTCCTTAGACGGAGCCACAACAATGATAGCCCCAGGTCCAGGATTTTATGCCAGCAAAGGGATGGGAAAGGATGAAGCCAGAATCGCCTACGTTTTGAACGTGGAGGATTTGAAAAAGGCGATGAGGATTCTGGCAAAAGGGGTGGAAAAGTATAATAAAGTCAAAGGATAATATCAGAAGTGGTAGAGTGTGAACCTTCAGGTTTTTGCTGTGCTGTCGGGTGTTACCACCCGACAGGGAAAACAGGTATCAGGAGGTAACTCCTGACACCACTAATAGTGTAAACCTTTAGGTTTACCAGAGCTTCAGAGGTAAAATAATAAAGCTAAAGCTTTATACTCCAGTCATTGGATGAAAAATAAATTCAACATAGGCGCCGACATCGGGGGGTCTAACATCAAATATGGGATTGTCTCTTCTTCAGGCAGAATAATGACCTGTGGGATAATTCCTTCTGGTAAAGCTTCAGGCAAAAAAGGGGTTCTACGCAATCTGAGAAAAGGGATTGATTCTCTGCTGGTTTCGGCTAAACAAAGTAAACTTAATATAAACAGTATAGGGATAGGTGTTCCAGGGACAGTTGATCTCCCCAAAGGGAAAATTGTCGGAATACCTCCTAATCTGCCTTTTCTGGCGGATTTTTATCTGAGAAAATATCTGAAGGGATTTTATCATCATCCGGTTTATATTGACAACGATGCCAATGTGATGGCTCTGGCTGAATACAAATTCGGGGCGGCAAAAGGTTTTGATAATTGCATCTGCATTACTCTGGGGACTGGAATAGGAAGCGGTATAATCCTCAAGGGAAAGCTTTTTCGCGGATCCTCTTTTGTGGGACCTGAGTTTGGGCATACGACTATCTGCTATGATGGGGTCAGATGTCACTGCGGAAATTATGGATGTGTGGAGATGTATGCCTCTGAGCCTGCTATGATAAAAAGGGCAAAGGAGCTTCTGAAAAAAAACAGTGCTTCGATTCTTTATCAACTTACTCAGGATAATCTGAATAGATTAAAGGCGAAAGATTTATTTCTGGCTGAGAGGTTAAAGGATAAAGTTTCTCAAAAGGTTATTCAGGAGACTGCTTATTATCTGGGTACGGCTCTTTCCAGTGCCGTAAATCTAATTAATCCGGAGATTGTGGTGGTTGGTGGTGGGGTGGCTCTGTCTGCGGGTAGGAATTTCTTCAAGATGATTGAGAAAGAGATAAAAACGAGGGCTTTTCCTTCAGCTACTAAGAATTTAAAAATCGTAAAAGCAAAATTAGGAAATAATGCGGGATTTATCGGGGCCTCGAGATTGGGTGAGGAATTAGGAGCTAAGAGAATGTCATTCTGAGGGAGTCCAAATGGACGACTGAAGAATCTGCAGATCCTTCGCTTTCGCTCAGGATGACCTCTAATGAGTTTTTCGCAGGGGAAGAGCTCGTTGAGCTAAGCGAAATCCCGCTGTGGTAGGATCTTCTCCCGATTTTTTTGTAGGGGCGTATTGCAATACGCCCCTACATCCTTTTGATCTCACCCATTCCCTCTCCTGAGAGGAGAGGGAACAAATTTGTCATTCATTTTCCATCTTTTATTTATCATCAGTCATTTGTCACCCGTCATTGTATTTTGAAATCCTTGACACCCAAAAGGGTTTTCTTTATATTCCGCCAGAAGGTTAACTCAGAAAATTTTGTTTAAAGGAGAAAAAAATTGTCTGAACAATCCAAACCAGAACAGGATTTAAGCCAACTGCTCTTGCATCGCCGGGAAAAGCTCAAGGCACTGCAGGAGAAGAAGATCAACCCTTATCCTTATGTTTTTAAAAGAACCTATACCTCGAAAGAGATTTACGACATTTTTGAGAAATTAGAAGCAGAAGCCACTCTAGTCAGCGTTTGCGGAAGGATAATCTCCCTGCGGTCGCACGGCAAGAGCGCATTTTTCCATATCCTGGATGGAGATGGGAAAATACAGGTATACCTGAAATCAGATGAAGTGGGAGAGGAAAAGTATAAGCTTTTCGAGCTTTTTGACATTGGCGATTTCATCGGGGTTACGGGAAAAGTCTTCAAGACTCGCACCGGTGAGAAAACCGTACGGGCAGAGAATTTCCAGCTACTTTCCAAATCGCTTCATCCTCTGCCCGAGAAATGGCACGGGCTTCAGGACAAGGAGCTCAGGTACAGGCAGAGATATCTGGATTTGATTGCCAATCCTGAAGTAAAGGATACTTTCATCCAGCGGACTAAGATTTTATCCTCCATCAGAAAGTTCTTGGATGATCAGGGGTTCCTGGAAGTTGAGACTCCGGTATTACAGCCGGTGTACGGAGGAGCTTTTGCCAGACCATTCATTACCCATCATAATGCCCTGGGCATCGATTTATATCTGAGAATTGCAGATGAGCTTTATCTAAAAAGGCTCATAATAGGCGGATTGGAAAAGGTATACGAGGTTTGCAAAGATTTCAGAAATGAAGGGATGGATAAGAATCATAATCCTGAGTTCACAATGTTAGAGCTTTATCAGGCTTATGCGGATTATAACGACATAATGGAGCTATGCGAGAAGCTTTTCAATTTCATCTCCTCGGAGCTTTTTCAAACAAATAAAATTAAATTTCAGAATGAGGAAATAGATTTGATGCCTCCCTGGAGAAGGATTTCATTCTGGGAGTCGATTGAAAAATATACCGGAGTTGACCTTTCTGGAGAAGAAGAAAAAAAGGTGAGGGAATTTGCGCAAGAGTTGGGAATTAAGAGCGATTCATCCATCCGCATCGGGAAAGTGATAGAGTCTATATTTGAACAAAAAGTTCAGCCGAATCTTATCCAGCCGACATTTATTCTGGATTATCCGGTGGAGATGTCTCCCTTTGCCAAAAAGCACCGTCAGAAAGAAGGTTTAACAGAAAGATTTGAAGGATTTATTGCCGGAGCTGAGCTGATGAACGCTTTCTCAGAGTTGAATGACCCTCTGGATCAAAGGGAAAGGTTCGAACAGCAGGCTAAATTTAAGCAGATGGGGGATGAAGAAGCACAGGATCTAGACGAGGATTTTCTGAAAGCGATGGAATATGGTATGCCACCCACTGGCGGACTGGGAATCGGAATCGACAGGCTGGTGATGCTCTTTACCAATTCAACCTCGATTCGGGATGTGATATTCTTTCCCCAGATGAAACCGGAGGTACGAGGTGTAAATGAATGAACTTTGACTTGGAGATGATACCACTTGATGAACTCACCCTAAATCCCTCTCTTAAGAAGAGAGGGACTTGTATTCCCCTTCTCTTTTTAAGAGAAGGGGAAAGGGGATGAGTTCGAGAACTGAGCGTAATACGTTATGATTGGTAAATTAATTTCACATTATAAGATACT
>JALHSU010000065.1 GCA_022865345.1 Candidatus Zixiibacteriota bacterium | reverse complement strand
TATTAAACCGGATAAAGCCCGGGCAATTGCTCCTGCTCCAAATATAAACCCGACCTGGGTCATAGGGATTTGCATCTGGTCGTGAAAGTAGATGCTCATATAAGGAATGACCATGGCAAATCCCATAGCAGATGCCATCCAGCCGGAAAATAGTATCCACATCCGGTAATCGTAGCTTTTCAGGAAGTTAGAAAATCTGGAGAAGTTACTCAAAGCCATATGCATTATGTGGGTCATGCATGTCCCCTACGGGGACTGCTTGACAGGATAAGGTAAACTTGGGGCAAGATAAAAAAAGATTTATGATTTCACAAGCAGGAAATGACCTCACACTAATCCTTTCCTGAGAGGAAAGGGAACAACTCTTTCCCTTTATTTAATCCATCATTTCTCATTTACTTTTGACATTTTCCAATGGATTCGATATATTTTTGTTTGAAGGGAACCTTTATGCCGGCAAATTTGACTCCTCAATATTTAGAAGCGGAAAGGAAGTACAAGCAGGCTAAGACTGTCGAGGAAAAGCTTTCTGCTTTAGAGGGGATGCTTGCGACCATCCCTAAGCACAAGGGGACTGAAAAACTTCAAGCTGACATAAAAACCAGGATCTCCAGACTAAAAGACCAGGAGAAAAAGGCAAAAGGAGGAAAAAGGGAAGACCTTTATTATATCAAAAAGGAAGGGGCTGGTCAGGTGGTTATTATCGGTTCTCCAAATGCCGGGAAATCTCAGCTTTTAGCCTCCTTGACCCATGCCAAGCCAGAGGTGGCACCTTTTCCCTTTACTACCCAGAAGCCTTTAGCCGGGATGATGCCCTACGAGAATATCCAGATTCAACTGATCGATACCCCTCCGATTGCGCCTGATTTTCTGGAGACCGGGATTTTGGGTAATATTCGCAATTGTGATCTGGTCTGGCTGGTGATTGATTTAAGCTCGGATGACCCGTTAGCAGATTTGGAAATGGTCAAAAAAGGATTGGAGGAGAAAAAAATCAAGCTGTACAAGGACGAAAAGGGGCTTCCTCTCCAGATCGGTGAAGTCTGTAAAAAGACTATGGTCTTAGGGAACAAAAATGACCTGGAAAACTCCAGAGATAATTGGGAGATAATAAAAGAATTGTACAGCTCTTCATTTTTATTATATTCTATCTCCGCTGAAAAAAAGCTGGGTTTAGAGGAATTGAAAAGGGAGACCTTTGAAAAGCTGGAGATACTGAGGGTTTATACTAAGGTCCCGGGGAAGCCTTTAGACTATTCTGATCCGGTCATCCTGAAAAAAGGGCAAAAAGTATTAGATGCTGCTTTTATCATTCACAAGGATTTTGCCCATAATCTGAAATATGCCAGGATCTGGGGGAAGGGCAAATACGAAGGGCAGATGGTGCACCGGGACCAGGTGCTAACGGATGGAGATGTAATAGAGTTTCATCTTTGATTTTTTGGTAGAACAGACATCCCGTCTGTTCTTTTTTTCGTCGGGTCAGGAGATCCGACAGGCACAGGAAACCGCGCTCCCGCTGGATGTTATCATCCAGCGGTGAAGTAGAAAATGGGAAAGTACGCCAAGAAATTTCAAGACAACGGACTTCTGTTCATTACTAATACGATTATTGATTGGAACAAGATCTTCCACTTATCCAGGTATGCTTTGATAGTGATGAATAGCTTGAAATACTGTATTGAAGATGAATGGTTCGAATTATATTCTTATATCTTAATGCCCAATCATCTCCATCTCATTTTAAAAGTATTGAAAAATCACACCATAGAACAGATATCCAGAGATTTCAACAAATATACTGCCCAGCAGATTCTACTCACCCTTAAGGATAAAAATCCTGAGATGCTGGATTTGTTTTGGGTTGGGACCAAAAAACAAAATTACAAAGTCTGGCAAGAAGATGGAGACATAAAAAATGTTATTTCCCCACAATTTCTTCTTCAGAAGGCAGAATACATTCACAACAATCCATTGAGAGGGGATTGGAGAAAATTCTTAAAAGTGGAGAGATCCGAGGATTATGAATATTCCAGTGCCAGATTCTATGTAAGCGGGGTCGAAGACAAATATGTGAGACTGAGTGATCTGCGAAAACTGGTCGTTTGATTGAGACGGCGGATGATAACATCCGCCTAAGAGCGGAACATTTTCAAAGGAAGGTATGGGAAAAGTCATAATCATAAACAATGAAAGAATGGGTCAGGGAGAGACTGAATTGACCACTCTTTTGATGGGGAATTTTTTGCGAAGTCTGGTCAGTTCGGAAAAGAAACCTGAATTTTTAATCTTCTATGCCTCCGGAGTAAAGCTGGTCTCTGATGGCTCGATCTATCTTGAAACACTCGTCTCCCTGGAAAATTCAGGGGTAGAGGTACTTTCCTGCTCCACCTGCCTGAATTATTACGGGCTTACGGAAAAAGTCAAGGTTGGAAAGAAAAG
>JALHSU010000064.1 GCA_022865345.1 Candidatus Zixiibacteriota bacterium | reverse complement strand
TCATCCACATATTTAACTTTGGAAACTGCTTCGGACAGGTCAACTGGAACTATTTTATTCCCCTGCAAACTTACCATCTTTCCAAACTCCCCCTTGTGCACCAGATCCACAGCCGCTATTCCAAAACGAGTCCCTAAAACTCTGTCAAAAGCTGTGGGTGTGCCTCCTCTCTGAATATGGCCCAGAATCACAAATCTGGTCTCAAACCCGGTTCTTTTCTCTATCTCGGTGGCTAACAGTTTTCCAATTCCTCCCAGCCTCACATGCCCGAATGCATCTAAACATTCGTCCTGCACTATGAAACTCTCCTTCTTTCTATCCTCCTCATCCAGCGCAACCTTAGCACCCTCAGCTACCACCACGATGCTGAAATCTTTCCCTCGCGCATGCCTTTTACAAATAGCTTCGCAGACCTTATCTAAATTCACCGGTTTCTCCGGGATTAAAATTATATCCGCACCCCCGGCTATTCCGGCCTCGATGGCTATCCAGCCGGTGTGCCTGCCCATAACCTCCACCACCATCACCCGGTTATGAGACTCGGCTGTGGTGTGCACGCGGTCTATTGCTTCCATTGCGGTATTCACCGCGGTATCAAAACCGAAAGTATAATCGGTCATGGCTAAATCATTGTCTATGGTCTTGGGCACGCCCACTATCTTCACACCTGCCTTATGGAGTTTAGCCGCAACCCCTAAGGTATCCTCACCTCCAACTGCAATCAGAGCATCCAGCCCCATCCTTTTTTTATTCTCTATCACCCTTCTTTCCCCGTCTTTTTCCTTGTAAGGGTTGGTGCGGGACGTTTTGATGATAGTTCCCCCGCGATGCAAAATACCGGAGACCTTGTCCAGAGCTAACTCCTCGGTCAGCCCTTCTACCATAAGACCTCTCCAGCCTTCCAGTATTCCTATCACCTCTGAATTATAGAAAAGAATCGACTTTCTTACTACCGCCCGGATGACTGCATTCAAGCCCGGGCAATCCCCTCCACCTGTCAAGATACCGATCTTCATCTTCATTCACCTCTCTATGAGTCGAATCCGTCTCAGGCGAATTCGAACATTTCGAAAAATTAAAATTTCAATATAAAATTTTTCCGGTGGCTGTCAAGATAAATAATCTAACTGTCAAGCCAATTTAGACTTTTGAAAAGTAATCACGCAGGGCTGGTCCGCCTTTGGCGGACTGCCTACGAGTTCAAGAGGAGAGAGTCTTCGTAGGTCGGGCACCTTGCCCGACTGACCCTGCAATTTTTTTCAGAGACCTATAATACAGTAAGATATATCGGCAGATTGAATTGGTTAGGTTATTCTTTGGGGTTAAGCAGACTTTTCCCGTCCTAATATATTTTTGAGTGAAACCAGGTCTGGCAGAACGAGATCAGGCTTTATTCCTGATTGGAAATCAGGCTGTAACTTATCCCGGTCGGGTGAAATCCATCCCGCTCTCATCCCACATCTTTTTGCTCCGAGGACATCGCTTTCCAGCTCATCTCCTATATGCAAAGCTGTACCGGGCGAACTATCCAGCAATTTCAGGGTACGGTAAAAAATTTCCGGACTGGGTTTGCGTATTTTAAGTTCATCCGAGAAAGTCAAAACTCTGAAAAACTTGGAGATATTTCTTCTCCTGAGCACCTCTCTTAAAACTCTTCCAGGCGTTCTGCCAGTATTGCAGATGAGGCCTATTTTATAGTTTTTTTTAAAAAGATAACTTAAAGTCTCCTTGCTTCCCTCTATAAGGTTTGGCAGTTCTGAAAAGATTGCTTTTGCCAAAACCTCTTCCAACTCACTTAAGACATTTTCAGTCAAATCTTGAAATTCAGGATTCCCCAGGCATTGGAGGATTATCTGAACCTGTTCTCGGGTGGAAATATCCTCGTTCCTGTCCCGGATAGGTTTATATATCTCAAAGCTTTTATCATAGGCTTTCTCGATTTCTTCCCTGGACACATTTCTCCCTGTCTGTTTCAGCACCGAGTGAAATCCATCTATCCTCTCATTCTTATATTTCAGATTGTCCTGCGGCGAGTTATAGATTAAGGTATTCCACAGGTCAAAGGTAATTGTATCTATCATCTTTTCCCTTGTAGTTGCCCAATTTATTGGGTTGTTTAGCTCGATGAATCAAGCAACTACGCTTGTTCTTATCCTCGTAGGGGAGGGGCTTGCCCCCTCCCGTCATTCGGGAGCCCACAAGGGGCTCCCCTACAAACTAAAAAATGTCAACTACATTTTTTGTTCTGTAGCTGTTTTTTCGTTGTTTCCTTACCTGCGACGAAAAAAATAAAACTGGACAGAACAATGTTCTGTCCCTACAAAAAAAAATTACCTGAAGAAGTAAATTTGATTTTGTTATAACGAATCTTCAACTCTTCTTCAGACTTATCACATGCTCGCAGAACCTTCCGCCTGAGGGGATAGATTCGGTGATCTTATAGGAGAGGTTTTCGCCCAGCGATTCAATCAGGGTTTTCTCCATCGTGGTATGAGCCTCGCACAGCTTGGGGTCATCGAAAGGATAGGGGCATTTGAAAAGCCGGATTACCATTTTATCATCTGAAAACTCAGTTACCTCTCCCTGGCAGTTGATCATCTCAAACACACGTATCAGGAAAAGTCCGGCAGATTTGACATCATCCGGCTTGACCCTTTTCTTGCCCCGTTCTGCAATCTCCTTACCGTAGGTTTCGCTGATTTCGTGGATAAGGTCCAGTCCAGATTGCCCGAATTTCTGATATATTCCTTTGTAGATGGTGTGAATTCTCTGGAGCAGTCCGGTTGTGGCACTTCTGTATTTTTCATCTATGGGTATGTCCTTGAAATATACACCTTCAGGAATCTTAATCAAAATCTCCTCTTATTTAGCCTTTTTAGTAAGGCAAACCTTTAGGGTGTGTTGCAAAAACCCTCGCTGTCATTCTGAGGGAGTCCCCTAAGGGGACGACCGAAGAATCCTCCTCCTTTGAATACAGATTCTTCCCCCCTACGGGGGTCAGAATGACACTTTGTTAGTTACGGCAGCACTTTGTAGACGATATCGTGGTCCCTGACCCTGTCCTTCACTTTTATCCCGATCGAATCCCCGGGCTTTGCCTCTGGCACGCTCTGGTGCTCGATCTGAATTGAATCGACATCCTGCTCAATATCTGTAGTATGTCCCTTGATGTGGATTTTGTCACCTACTTTCAAAACCCCTTTAGTGATGTCTATGGCTGCCACGCCGATCTTGGAAAAGTAGCTGGCTACTTTTCCTATCTCCTCTTCTGGCATCTTTTCCCCTCCTTAATATGAAGGTTTATATCCCCCCGGCTATGGTTACCCTGTGAACCCCTCCTAAATCCCCGTAGGAGGAAAAAGCATAATCGAATTTATATTTTTTCCAGTTGATCCCAAAGCCAAAAGAAACGCCAGCCCACTTATCCTTATCCAGGCCGGTCTTGTAGTTTTCCCCAAAAGAGGTCCAGCCCACTCGCAGGAAAAGAGGCTTTAAATAGGTCAGCTCTCCTCCCAGGCTAAAGTAAACATCGTTGTCAAACGGTACGGATACGTCCCCAGTCACTAAGAGCGGCACCTCCTTCAAGCTGTGAGAGATGCCTAATTTCACCACTGTGGGAAGAGGGTCTTTATGGCTGGAGGAAAACCCTTTAAGCTGGAAACCTAAGTTATGCACTACTGCTCCGAACCTGGTCCGCTCGTCTTTGTGCTGATAGAATCCGCCCAAGTCTAAGGCTAATGCATCTGAGGAATGATTTTGAGCACCCTCGCTCTCAACGATGAACTTGACATTAGCTCCCAGGTCGAATCTGGGTTTAATCTTTCTGGCATAGGAGAAAGCGAAAGACAAGTCAGCAGCTCCAAAGGTCCCCAGGCTTTTTCCATAATTATCCGTCTGCTCCATCGAGCCATAGTTGAAATAGTTTATGGATAAGCCTAAAACCACCTTTTCTGAATAGGGATGAATATAACCCACAAATCCGGACTGGATGTCAGTTACATAATTGTTATAATAGGTTATAAAATGTCTGCCTTTCAACTGTAATAGGCCCGCCGGGTTGAAATAGAGAGCAGACTCATCATCTGATAACCCTACAAAAGCACCTCCCATAGCTGAACCCCTGGCTCCAACTCCGATTTTCAGGAAGGGGTAAGCCGTGGTTCCAACTTTGGAATTTGTTCCCCAGATACAGGGACTAAACAACAATAGTAATATCGCTGTTCCCAGAAGGATTTTCTTTTTTCTCATTTTCTCCTCACTTTGGACTATTTCTTTACCAAAATCTACTACACTACTTCTTATTTGTCAATAAGTTTCAGAAAGACAGGTGATAGGTAATAGGTGGTAGGTAGTAGGTTTTCCCTACCACCTATCACCCTCGACCTATTACCTGTTTTAAGCACTTACCACCCTTTAACTGTACGATTCACAATATCCTCAGTCAACTTATCAATCGCCTTGGATTTTCCATAGGCTTCTGACGAATCAGCCGGGAAGGTTCCCCAGCCCTGAAGGTTGTCTTCTTCCCAGATATTCCTGTTATGCTTTTTGTCCTCGACTGTTATCTTCACATAGATTCTGGCAATATATTCCTTTACGTTCTCGTTTTCATCAAAAGTATAAGCTTCCTTTTGATATTTCAGGATCGTGCCTCTGAGCACCGCATCCGCGATTCTCTCGTTAGCCACTTTTAGGGTATTATCCTGCACAAAAGCCAGGACTAACTTGTTAGTCAATTCCTCTCTGATCCCGTATTCCTCGGTCTGGTTTTCAAATAAAGGGATGGCGATGGTCTTGACGCCGGGCAAGCCTGCGCCGGTAAAAGAATAAGGACCGCAGGAGAGGAAAGTAGACAGTAGACAGTAGACAGCAAACAGGGAGATGAGTCGAAAACTCAGAATCCATCTGCTCATCTAACTACCTCTCCATCTTTGATGACTTTATCCACCAAATTAACTCCGTAGTGATACGGTATCTCTTTGTAATTTTTCACATCCCAGATAACTATATCCGCCTTCTTACCTCGTTCCAGACTGCCAATCGAATCTCCTTTATCTATAGCATAAGCTGAATTAACAGTAGCCGCAGTAATCGCTTCAGCCGGAGTTAGTTTCATCCTAAGACAGGCTAAGCTCAAAATGACCGGCATTGACTCCGTAAAAGAGCTGCCCGGATTAAAATCCGTTGCCAGTGCAACCGGCAGACCAATATCAATCATTTTACGTGCCGGAGGGTAATTATCTTTACCCAATCCAAAAACCGCTCCGGGCAATAAAACCGCAATTGTGCCAGACTGTTTCATCTTCTCAATGCCTGAATCAGAGATAAATTCCAGATGGTCAGCAGAGACAGCTTTGATTTCTGCGGCTAATTCTGAACCACCGAAAGGAGTCAGTTGGTCTGCGTGAAGCTTCGGTTTCAAACCATATTCCCTGGCTGTCTCCAATATCTTCCTGGATTCGTCCAGGCTGAAGACATTTTTTTCGCAGAAAACATCACAGAACAAAGCCAATTTCCTTTTCGCCACCTGTGGAATCATCTGTCTGATAAGCATATCTATATATTTCTCTTTTCTACCCTGGTATTCATCTGGTACTTCGTGTGCCCCCAAAAAAGTAGGAACTAAACTTAGAGGATGAATCTGATTTAACTTTTTAATCACTTCCAGAATCTTTATTTCATCTTTCAGGGAAAGCCCATACCCGGATTTTGCCTCAATCGTAGTAGTGCCATAAGATAAAAATCTGTTCAGACGTGGCAAAGCTAATTTTATCAACTCGTCTTTTGATAATTGCCGCACAGACCTGACGCTTGACCTGATCCCGCCGCCAGCCTGGGCAATCTCCTCATAACTTTTCCCTTTCACCCTTAACTCAAACTCCTCTTCTCTGGTCGCTCCAAAAACCGGATGAGTGTGACAATCCACAAATCCGGGAAGGACGACTTTATCTTCTGCATTGATGATTTTTGCTTTTTTGTCTATTTTGACTTTAGCTAAAATATCCTTAGTCTTTCCTGCCGCAATGATTTTTCTACCTGAAACCGCAACCGCTCCATCCTCAATTATCCCCACATCTTCCATATCCTTCCCGGTGCGAGGACCTTTTTTGTTGGAGGACAAAGTCAAAAGCTGTTTTGCATTTTTAATCAGAAGAGTGGCTTTTTTCATTTTTCGTTTCACGTCTTTCATAAGTGCCTGTCGGGTCCCCTGATCCGACAGGATCAGTTCTCCCGCCAGGTCAGGGGACCTGGAAGTCACAGGAAGGCTCGATAAATCGAGCAACTACAACCTCGTCTCCCGTCTCACACCTCACTTTTTTTAAGATTTCATCATTGGTATCTTTATCCCCTTTTCCTTTGCCACCTTGATTGCCTCTTCATATCCGGCATCCGCGTGCCTTGCCACTCCTATTCCGGGATCATTAGTCAGAACCCTTTCCAATCTCAGTTTCATCTCTTTTGAGCCATCTGCAACTATCACCATCCCGGCATGAATCGAATTTCCTATTCCCACTCCACCGCCGTGGTGCACTGAAACCCAGGAGGCACCTGAGACAGCATTTAACAGTCCGTTTAAGATAGGCCAGTCCGCGATGACGTCAGAGCCGTCTTTCATACCTTCTGTTTCCCTGTAAGGCGAGGAGACCGAGCCGCAGTCCAGATGGTCTCTGCCGATAACTACCGGGGCTTTTATCCTTCCTCTTTTTACCAGCGAATTGATAATACCCCCGAAATGCGCTCTTTCACCATAACCCAGCCAGCAGATTCGCGCAGGTAAACCCTGGAATTGAACCCTTTTTGAGGCTAATTTTATCCATCTGCACAGAGGCTCGTCCTGTTTGAACTCACGTAAAACCACTTTGTCCGTGATTTTTATATCCTCAGGGTCTCCGGACAATGCTACCCACCTGAAAGGTCCTTTGCCCAGGCAGAACAGAGGCCTGATATAGGCCGCCACAAATCCCGGAAAGTCAAAAGCATCCCCCACCCCAGCTTTTTTTGCCTGTCCCCGGATGTTATTGCCGTAGTCGAAAACTATTGAGCCGGCTTTCAAAAACCCTAACATTGCCTTAACGTGCCTTGCAATCGACTCCATCGACCTTTTGATATATTCCTCTGGATCTTCTTTTCTCAGTCTCAATGCCACCTCGTAAGGGATTCCAGCGGGAACATATCCGTTTAACTCATCATGCGCGCTGGTCTGGTCAGTTACAATATCTGGAATTATCCCTCTCCTTAAAATCTCCGGGTGAGTATCTGCACAGTTCGCCACCAAGCCGACAGAGATGGCTTTCCCCTTATTCTTTGCTTTTAAGACAACATCTAAAGCCTCATCTAAACTCTCGACCATCTTATCGCAGTAACCTTTGGATAGTCGTCTTTCGATCCTTGCTTTATCCACTTCCACGCAGAGAACCGCACCACCATTCATCGTAACTGCTAATGGCTGTGCGCCACCCATTCCTCCCATTCCACCGGTCAGGATAAATTTCCCTTTTAAATCTCCACCAAAATGCTTTTTTGCAACTGAGGCAAAAGTCTCATAAGTCCCCTGCAAAATCCCCTGGGTTCCTATGTAAATCCAGGAGCCTGCAGTCATCTGTCCAAACATTATCAAACCTAATTTTTCCAGCTCTCTGAACTTCTCCCAGTTAGCCCAGGCAGGAACCATCATTGAGTTGGAGATTAAGACTCTTGGCGCATAAGAATGGGTCTTGAAAATCCCCACCGGCTTGCCGGATTGAACCAAAAGGGTCTCATCATTTTCGAGATTTTTCAGAGCTTCAACAATCGCATAATAAGATTCCCAGTTCCGGGCAGCTTTGCCACTCCCACCGTAGATAATCAGCTCCTGCGGTTTTTCCGCAACTTCTTCGTCCAGATTATTCTGTAGCATCCTTAAAGCCGCCTCCTGGTGCCACCCTTTGCAGGATAAACTTGTTCCACGAGGAGCTTTTACCGGTTTATATTCCATAAAAACCTCCAGTCTGATAAAACAAGTCAAAAAATATCGACGGATATTTCAACAAAAGTCCAAATTAAGCCCCAACACAAAAGATGTCAATAGAAATACCTTGCTTGAAATTTTATTCTTTTATGTAAAATGCAAGCATTAAGAAAATGAAGACTATTATTAATAGGGAATTCACTTATTGAAAAGATTTCCGCCATGTCCAGATAAAAAGATATTCGAAAGCTAAAAGAGGATTCCTTATTGACCATTCAAAAATTGTAGGTTGAATAACACTTTTGGGGGTTATTATATACGATTGCTTTTTATATCCGCCGATAACTTTATAAACTATAATTTGTTCTGGTTTTCGGTTAGGATTAAAAACAAAAGTTATGTCAAATGATTCAGTCGGATTATCAACTCTATAAATAAAGCTTTCTTCTTCTTCTAAAAAACAGTCTATGAAATCAAACTCGAATTTTCTCCTAGTCCAAGTGTCTTCAGTTAAAGTTTGATCATATAAAGTTGAAATAGCGAAGCTACCACCTTCAGTCCTGATAGAATTTATTTTGCACTCTTTCCACTTTCCTTCCTGATTTAAGTAACGGAAGGATTTGAAGTTATCTACCCTTCCTGTTCCGGATAAATTTCTGTCTATGAACTCAGTAGCTTTGCCTTTGCAAGGTTTAATTACCTGATCTTTAGTAACTTGTACTAACTTACCCATACTGTCTTTGAACTCTATTTTTGTAGTATGCTTCTGTATGAGAAATGGAGATGAAGAAAGGGGAACTACCATTGTTAATCTTATCCGGGCATAAATAACTATCCCAACTATGATAGTTAGTACCGCCCCTACCCATGTTGCGTAAACATTAAAGATGAGGAACAACAATAAGATTATTATTGATATTTCAGCTGCAAAGACTACTTTCGAAACTTGCATGTTTTAAATACTTACTAACTTTGATAACCTGTTATTAAGGAGCATGACCTCTTTTAAGATATCGGACAAATCTCCTAATAAACAATTTCAAGTTTCATCAGTTGTCAAGGAAAATCTTAAAAAATATTCAGAAATGAAGTCGTTGTTAGGCAACAGTTTATGCGAACATAATTTCAATTTGCGAAATATTTATCTATGTCACTACATTAATATAGCTTTATTTCAAAATCTGTCAATCAATAATTTTTGACATAATCTCTTTATTATCAACATCTTAACTTGAATTCTAAAAAAGTTCTTGCATATTCACAATATTTTTATATTTTAAAAAAAAAGATTGATGGGCAATGTTACAAACTTTAAGGTAAATACTTAAAAAGTGTTTTCTCAAACTAATAGGTACTCAATTTTTTTGGGTAGTACTAGATTTTCAGTCATCTCATCCATAATTACTATTTTTATTGTGAGTGTATTTTCTCTTACTTATTTCTTATTCCCTTCTATACCTGCCCTGAAGCATATGAAGTGGATCATGGTTATCAAAAAACAGCTGACACAATTAATATCAGTTGAGCGTCCCGAAACAAATATAGTACCAATAAAATCTCAAATATACGAGATTCCACATGACATCAAGGATTTTATGACTCGGGCATGTGTACTTCTTTCGCTAGACTCAATTCCTGATCAGAGAGTTGGCACTGGTTTTCTTATTGAAGACTCAATTGATCGTACTCAATTATTTTTAATAACTGCACTACATAATTTCTACGAGCCGTCCTATACTGTAAGTCATAAAAAACCCTCACTTAGAGATCCAATCTATTTTTTAATCTCTTGTAAGCAGAAAGGTGAAGATAAGATAAAGGTAGAGAGAATTGAAGTAGAAAAGGCTCTTAAGTCGGGAACATTGATGATTCACCCTGATAGTGAAACATTTAATGATTTAGCAATCTATCATTTTAAGATGGAGCCTGATGTCAAATACCAATTTCTAAAAGTCACTATGCTCCAACGCTCGGAAGATTTTAAAGAGGGTGCAAAAATCTACACCTGTGGTTTTGGTGCAGGGTTTTATAACCGTGAAACCAGTCTCTTGCGACCTTTTTGTAATGAGGGCGGCATAGATATAATAGCAAATAATATAGCGAGTGATACAAATATGAGAATAATTCCTAACATACCGTTTTCAAAAGGTTATGCATTAATAGATATGGAGAGAGAGATTTTATCTGGAACAAGTGGAAGTCCAGTGTTCTTGTCCCTTTTTAATATGCGAGACACGACTCAAGTAAGACTAGCAGGTGTTTTAATCTCAGCAATTGGTGGTGTAGACCAGTACTCATTATTGGGGAAAATTGCGATAGGCGAAAAGGTAAGAGAGCTTATTGATCAATTCAATCAACAGCGGAGTAGATTCCTCCCTCTAAAGCATAACTCTTCTAAAGATTTATATTGACATTCCTTTACTACTTTTTTAAATATTTAATCTTCAATAAATCGCTTAATACAGTCTTAAGGCAGAACGCAAACTAAAGTCTGCTGCTAAATTACGTTTACCTTTTCTTTCGGTATCCAGCCGAAATTGCCATTTTTATTTTTGCACCAGAGCCACCCGTTTTCCTCTTTGATGATTTCTAATTCATCTCCTTTTTCTACGGTAAGTTCAGTAGCATCATACTCCACAACTATTTTCCCGGTATTCCCTTTTCTCTCAACATAACTTTCAGGAACCCAGCCTTTTTTCCCATTCTGATCTTCACACCACAGCCAGCCG
>JALHSU010000063.1 GCA_022865345.1 Candidatus Zixiibacteriota bacterium | reverse complement strand
GTATGATCCCAAAGTCGTGGAGAAAAAAGAGGTGGAAGATTACCTGCTCCAGCTCTCCCAGGAGATAGTCGAGGGGAAAAACTATCCGGACCTTAGGCACAGCTTGGCTTTAGCCTATATCTTCTACTCCCGGTATATTCTCAAGCTGGCCGAGAGACAGTTTCAAAATTTCACTCAACTGTCCACAGAGGAAAAAACAGGGGAAACTAACCTGGAGATAGGTCGGGAACTGGGGAAAAAAATAGAGTTATATCTGGAAGAATCTCACCAGGAAGTTTAGTATGCCAACTTCAGAGCAGATCAGAATCGATAAAGGGTTAAAGCAGGAGATGGATAATCTCCAGTTGCTGGTGGAGAAATATAAGCTTAGTATGATTTCAACTCTTGCCCTCTATTTTAACTCTGCAGGAAAACCGGAGAAAGGGGTCGATTTATTAATCTCAGCTCTGGAAAAGTGGCCCGAGGAGCCAGAATTGTACGAGGAGCTGGTACTTTTAGCCATCAAATCAGGGGAAACGGCTGAAGCAGAAAAAAATCTTTTGGAAGCTCAAGTCCTTTTACCTGAAGCCCCTTTTGTCTACAGCAGTTTGGGGAAGCTTTACTTTCTGAAGAAGGAATTCATTTCAGCCCGGGAACAACTGGGAAAGAGCATCCAGCTTAATCCGGAAGATGGAGTTAACCTGCTTTTCTCGGCTTTGAGCAGTTTAGCTATCCTGTGCGAAGATGAGAGAATAAACTTATCCGAACTTCCAGAGCTTCCGCAGATAGAAAAAGATCTTCAGAAGTTAAAAGAGCTAAACCCGGAGACAGTAACCGATGATTTTCTCAAAGGTAAAGAGCTTCTGGCTCAAAACAACTACACGGAGGCTTTTAAATATCTGGGAAAAAGCCTGAACGGTTATCTGAATAAGAAGATGGAATTCACCAGGTTTCACCAGCTTTTTTTCTCTTTCTATATGGAGCCTGAGAAATTTGATTTAGAGGACTTGAAAAAGTATATCCAGGAACTGGAAAAGAAATTGAGCCTTTCTTTGTCCTCTGAAAAAGAGCTGAACTATCTAGGGTGTTGCTATATCCTCTTTTTTATAAACCTGGTCAAATCCTCAGAAGAGCAACTGGAAAAAGCCCTGGTTTTAGATCCGGAATTTGAGGGGGCAAAGGAAGCCCTGAGGTTTTTAGAAAAAATGAAAAGCGAGATGCTTCCCTTGATAGATTCTCTCAGGTTCTAAGGAGGGTTGGATTTGAGTGAAAAGCTCCGGGTAAATAGCTCCTTTACAACCAGCCAGAAAGATGAGTTTAATTCTGTTCGGAAAACCCTTTTCTGGGGATTTTGGGGGTTAGTCTACGTTATTTTGTTCCTCTTGGCTTTTTTCTCCTCAGATCCGTATCTTAAGTTTTCAGGTTTAGGGGGGTTATTAGCTGTATCCCTCTATCTCGTTTTTTTCAGAGCCCTGCTTTTAGAAAATAATTTAAAAAAGCTAAAGAAGGAGAACCTCAAATGGTACATCCTGTTGGAAGGTCTGGAGGAGGAAAGATTTTACTCGGCTGATGGAAAAGCCAGGGTTAAACTGGCTTCATTGCTCATAGATTTCTTCGGTTTGCTTTTTCAAACCAGGACGCTTCTGCTTTTTTTTAAAGATGGAGAGGAATACCGGTTACTCGATTCTTCCGGTAAAAAGAAAGGCTTCAGGAAGAGAGTATTAAAAGCAGACGACCCCTTAGTCCTGTTCCTCAAAAAACAATCGGAGATTGAAATCACCGACCTGCAGGTGGAGAAAGAGAAATTATTTCACTCGAATTCCTGGTTAAAGGAGAAGGTGTTTGAATCAGCTTTCACCCTTAAATCAGAAGAAGAGCTGGTAGGGTTTGTCTTATTTTCCTCGGAAAAGTTTAAAATCTCGGAGGAGAAGAAGAAACTCCTGTTCCTGGTGAGCCGGAGGATTATCCGGATAGAGCAGTTCCGGGAATTAAAAAGAAAATTCCAGGAGAAAAAACCGGAATCTATTGATAAATCAGGCCAGGAGAGAACCCCTGTCTCTTTAGACCAGGCAGAGGAAAAGAGGAGGATTTTCGACCTGTACTCTCTTTTTCAGGCGGCTAACCAGATCTATTTGTCCTCAGATCAAAATCGGCTTTTTTTCAATTTTGCCCAGAACCTGCAAAAACAGTTGAATACCAAATCAGTTCTGATCCTCCTGCCGGAATCTGGTGGTAAAAAATTGAAAGCCAAATATTCCAAAGGGATCGATTTCCTTCAGTTCTCAGAGTTGAGCCTGGAGGAGGATGACCCCCTGTATGAAAAATTCAAGGAGAAAGAGTCTGTGTTCCAGCTTTACCAGTTATTGGAGGAATATCAGGGGAATGAGTTCCTGGCTCGCCTGACAAGCCAGGGGTTCCAGATCTGTTTCCCTCTTTCCCTGCCAGACGACCAGTTAGGACTGGTGCTTATCGGGGGCAGAGCCGAGGGGATCAGATACAACCAGGAGGTTTTCCTAATTTTAAACTTCTTGAGCAATGTGCTTAATGTGAGTTTAAAGAATATCACCCAGTATAAAAAGTTAGAAGAGCTTTCCTATACTGACAGCTTGAGCGGACTGTATAACCATCGGTATTTTGTCAAGCGACTGAGCGAGGAGATCTTCAGAGCCAAACGCTATCAGAGGAAGCTGGCTTTCGTTATCTTCGATATCGACGAGTTTAAAATCTACAATGATTCTTTTGGTCATCAATCCGGGGACCAGATCATCCGACAGTTGGGAGAGTTAATCCTGAAGGTGGTCAGGTCGATCGATATCGTCTGCCGCTACGGAGGGGATGAGTTCTGCATTATCATGCCGGAAACAGGCCAGGAGGAATGTCTGAAGTTCATCGAGAGATTAAGGAAAAGCATCCAGCACCACCCCTTTGTGGATGAATTCTTGCAAATGGAGCACCACCTGACCGTCTCAGCCGGCGCAGCCATTTATCCCCAGCATGCCCGCACCCCTGAAAAACTGATCTATGGCGCGGATATGGCTCTGCTAAATGCTAAAAACTCAGGAAAGAACAAAACCCTGGTTTATAGCGGAGAGGAGGTATCCCTGAAAAATACCGTTCAGCTTTAGGGCGGAGGAATTAAAGAGTTTTATCCGAATTTATTGTATGAGATCTCCGAAAAATCTCTTATTGCGGGGCTGGGAGCCCCGCCTACGGGTCCGCAAGGCAATGATTTACCGTGGGTCGGGCACCCCTGCTTGATTATTATCCTCCGCTTTTTCGGAGAGTTTTATTAAATTCTAAATTTTCGGATCAGGAAAAGAAGGTGACCAGTAATTTTCCCTTTACATCACTTTAATTTTCTATATATTAATTTGCGAACATTTTAGACTAAAAAAAGGAGAGAGTTATGTTAAGGGGAAAAAAACTCGTACTCTGGATAATTCTGACCGTGGGACTTTTACTGAGCTTTCCGGTCAACTCTTTTTCTCAGGAATACCGGATTGGCCCGGAGGATGTCTTGAACATAAGCTTCTGGCAGCAGCCGGATTTAAACAGCGCCCTTAAGGTCAGGCAGGATGGCAAGATCTCCCTCCCGGTGATCGGCGAGATTATGGCTGCGGGGTTAACCCCATTTGAACTTCAGAAAAAAATTGTGGAAAAGATCTCCTTCTATAACAAAAGTATCTCCCAGGCAACTGTGGTTATCGTGGAGTACAACAGCCAGAAAGTGTTTGTCCAGGGACAGGTGAATCGTCCGGGCAAATACAGTTTTGAGTCAATCCCGAACCTGTGGGAAGTGATAACAGAAGCCGGAGGTCCGGCCGAGGGAGCGGATTTAAGCGCCGTCAAAATCATAAGGGGAGGGGATGAAGCTGGCAAGACCTTGAGGGTGAATTTGGCCCAGGCGCTGGAGAAGGGGGATTTCACTAAATTGCCTAAACTCAAAATCGGGGATACAGTCGAGATACCCCGTTCGATTTTAAGCTTAGGAGGCGAAAGGGGAGCTTCGACTCCGAGTTTTACTGGCAGAAATGTATATTACATCTATGGCCAGATCGCAAGGTCTGGGGTCTTTCCGTTAGAGGCAGAGATAGACCTTCTGGATGCGATCGTCTTAGCTGGAGGTCCCACCCCGAATGCTAATATGAAAAAGGTTAAGGTCTTGATCAAAGGGGCAACCTATTCCAGCGTGGTAGAAATAAATCTTGAAGATTTCAGTTCTAAAGGAAGACCCTCTCGCTTGCTAATCCATCCGGAGGACACTATAGTCATCCCGGGTAAAGGAGGAGGTTTTCTTTCCAGGGTTTGGAATTTCAGCCGGGACCTTATTCCTCTTTCTACTGCTATCATCAGTTTATATCTTTTGGTGGACCGGCTTAACCAGTGAGATCAAACCAGATGAGCTCGAGCACAGGAAAAAGGGTTGACCTTAGAGAATACTGGAAAGTTCTACAGAGGAGGAGACTGGTTTTGATTATCCCCTTCCTTACGGTCACCCTGGTCAGCTTTGCCGGTAGCTTTCTTCTCCCCAGACAGTATAAATCCTCTACCACTGTTCTGATCAGCGAAAGCCGGCTTTTATCCAGACCTCTGGAGAATTTGATCCCCGGGACGACCCCTGGCGGAAATCGGCCAGAGGACAGGATGCAGCGCTTGGCCACTATAACCAATCAGATAACCTCTACCGAGTTTTTAAGAAGGCTAATCTATAATCTGAATTTAAACCAGGACCCCAGAGTGATAAATAAAGCCAAAAGCATCAAGTCCAAATTCCCGGAGATAAGCCAAGAGGAACTGGTTGAAAAAATTCTGATAGACCAGCTGAGAAAGAATATCAGCGTGGGGTTTAAGGGAGAAAACTTAGTGGAGATAACTGTCTACTCGGATAAGCCCAAGCTGGGTTCAGAGATGGCTAAAAACTTAGCCCAGATATTCATAGATGAGAGCCTGAGGTACGACCTTTTAGGAGTCAGGGGTGCTTTGGATTTCTCGGATGAGCAACTGGCTATTTACAAGAAAAAATTAGAGGAGGCGGAGAATCGTTTAAGAGAATATAAGGAGAAAACCCTGAAGAGCGATGTTGACCAGAGCATAGCCTCGGATACCAATCTGAGGGTAATAGTCTCGGTAATCGATGCCACTAATCTGGAGATCAAGGACCTGGAAGACCAGAACAACTTCCTGAAAGGAAAGCTGACTGGTCTGAAGGCTGCAAACCTGTCCCTGACTGCCTCTGACAATTTGAAGAGCTTAGAAGGCCAGCTCTTCTCTTCGGTGGATGGGTATATTCCGCTTTTGACCAGATATTCATGGAGGGATGCCAAAGTCCTCACTTTAACCGAGAAGACCAAATCCCTGCTTGATCAGATCGAGGCGGAAATCAAAGTCATCTCCCAGAATCAGAGGGGAAAAGTGAGTGCAGATGTTTTGTCCCTTTTGGAGAGTTACTCCTTAAATCAGATAAACCTGAATTTTTTGAAAGAAAAGCTGCGGGTTTTGAACCAGGTAGTAGAGGGGATAAAAAACAGGCTCGCCCGGACTCCTTATCAGGAGCAGACCCTGAGAAACCTGCAGCAGGACGTTGAAACCTACAGAAGCATCTACGAGATGTTCGTGTCCCAGTCCCAGGGCTCCCAGATCTCCCAGCAGGTTCAGCAGGCAGAGGCGCAGAACAGGTTCAGGGTAATAGAGCCAGCCAGCATTCCACTTTCCCCAGTCAAGCCCGACCGGATAAAAATCACCCTGTTGGGTTGTCTTCTGGGGCTGGTCATAGGAGGCGGGGGTGTGGTTCTGATGGAATTTTTTGACCATTCCTTCAGGAAAGTCGAAGAGGTGGAGGAATATTTAGGTTTGAAAGTTTTAGGGACTGTCCCCCGAATAGAATACCTGGAGAAATTGAATAAGAGGAAGTTTAAAGATAGCGTGTAGGTACCTTTTTATGGAAGATAGAATAAAAACCGGCGGAAATATCCTGAGCTTCTATGAGAGCGAATCTCCAGTTGCGACGGAGTTCAGAAGGGTCTATTCGAATTTAAGGAACTACCTGCCCGGCCAGGAGATAAAGTCGGTGCTGATCACCAGCCCGGCCCTGGGTGAAGGAAAAAGCACCCTGGCAAGTTTACTTTCGATCGAGATCGCGCACCGGCATAATAAGAAAGTAATCCTGATCGACTGTGATTTAAGAAGACCCAATCTTCACCGGCTTTTCTCCTTAAACCAGGAAAGAGGACTCTCCGAGCTTTTGCAGGGTAAGCTCAACTTGCTGGACTGCCTGAAGCCGACCTCCTTGGAGAATTTAAAGGTTATGACCAGTGGCCAGGAAACTAATACTCCGGCTGAGCTTATTGATACCCCTTATTTGCAGGAAGTGATAGCAGAGGCAAAACTCTATTCTAACCTGGTTATTGCTGACTGCGCTCCAGTCATCCCGGTATCGGATCCTCTGATCATAGGTTCTTTGATGGATGGGGCGATTTTAGTGCTGAAAGCCGGGTTTACCCAGGTGGAAGTGGCGAAAAGAGCAGTTGAGATCCTGAGAAATGCCCAGGTGAAACTGCTCGGGGTGATAATGAACAATATGGATGAGGTCCTGCCCTACTATTACAGCAATAAATATTATGGATACGAATATGGCTATTCCAGGAAAAGAAAGTAAGCTCTATTTTTCCTATGAATATAAAAAATATCCTGAGCATAGATGTAGAGGAATGGTTTCAGGTGGAGAACCTCAAAGAGGCTATAACCCCTCAAGGATGGTCCTATTGTGAGAAGAGGTTATCTTTCAACATCTCCGAGATCCTGGACCTTCTGGAGCAACAAGGGGTCCAGGCAACTTTTTTTGTCCTGGGCTGGATCGCAGAGCATTTCCCGGAGACGATAAAAACCATTCAACAGAAGGGGCATGAGATCGGCTCGCACGGCTATTCCCATTCTCTGGTCTTCACCCAGACCGAAAAAGAATTCAGGGAGGACGTGAAGAAATCCATAGAGATCATAGGAAAACTTTCCGGCAAACAGGTCTTAGGCTACAGGGCTCCTTCCTTTTCGATTAATTCTCGATGCCTCTGGGCTTTTGAAGTTCTGTCCGAGTTAGGGATAAGGTACGACTCCAGCATTTTTCCTATAAGACATCCGGAATACGGGATGCCTTCAGCTCCCCGTTTCCCGCATATTTTAAAGCTCAAAAACGGAAAGGAATTGAAGGAGTTTCCTTTGTCCACAGTGCGTCTTTTAGGCTTAAATCTCCCGGTGGCAGGTGGAGCTTATCTGAGGATATTTCCCTACTGGTATAACCGCTGGGGTATAAAAAAACTCAACTCAGAAGGCCGGTCTGCCATAGTCTATTTTCATCCCTGGGAGATCGATCCAGACCAGCCCAGAGAAGAGATCGGCTTTTTCAAAAGCTTCAGGCATTATACTAACCTGGATCTGATGAAGCTGAAGATAAAGAAATTGCTGGAGGAATTTGATTTTACCTCATTTTCTCTTTCCGGAGCTCTGGATGTTTAAGGCGCTTTTTATATCGATGCGACCCCAGCAATGGGTGAAAAATCTGGTCCTTTTTGCCGGGCTAGTCTTCTCTTTTAATCTTTTCCAGCTCGACTTGTTCCTGCAGGTTTTAATTGCATTTTTTCTGTTCTGTTTTTTGACCAGTGGAGCTTACCTCCTGAATGACATCCTGGACTTAAATAGCGATAGAGCTCACCCCTTGAAAAGCAAAAGGCCTCTAGCCTCTGGCATACTCAAACCTTCTACCGCCCTGTCTTTTTCCCTACTTTTTATTGTCATATCCCTGGCTTTTTCATTTTATCTCGACCTGACTTTCGGACTGGTAGCGTTCTCCTATCTGGCTTTGAATCTGATTTATTCCAGATACTTAAAGCATGTAGTGATTTTAGACGTGATGGCTATATCCCTGGGGTTTGTCTTAAGAGCAGTGGCTGGAGCGGTAATTATCAATGTAGAGATCTCCTCCTGGCTGATTGTCTGCACCACACTTTTGGCACTGTTTTTGGGGTTCGGCAAAAGGAGGTATGAGTTGGTCCTTTTGGAGGACAAAGCTTTCGAGCATAGAAAAAGCTTAGCTGAATATACCCCTTATTTTTTGGACCAGCTCATCTCGGTAGTGACTGCCTCCACAGTTGTGGCTTATGCTTTTTACACCCTTTCTCCGGATGTAGAGGATAAGTTAGGCACGACCCACATGGCTTTGACCATCCCTTTTGTCCTTTATGGGGTCTTCAGATACCTTTATCTGATTCATCAGAAAGAAAAAGGGGGAAGTCCCACCACTGCCCTCCTCACTGATAAACCTTTGATTTTCGACATCCTGCTCTGGTTTTTTTCCGTGATTTTAATCGTATATCTATAAAAGCGTGGAGAGATTAATTATGCCTGGCTCTAAAGTGGTGGTATTAAAGACCAGCACAGATAAGGTATTAGAGGATTATCAGAAGCTGCTTCATCTTCTGGACTATACTAAATTTATCTCCAGGGAAAAAGATACTTTAATCAAGCTCAATTTATCCTGGACCAAATATTTCCCTGCCTGCTCAAGTGAGCCCTGGCAGTTAGAAGGAGTGCTCAAGACTTTAGTCGAGGATGGTTTCAAGAGAGATCGACTTTTCCCGGTGGAAAACAAGACCGTGGTGACTGACCCGGTCAAGGGAGCGAAAAATAACCGCTGGATACCGGTTCTGGAAAAGTACGGATTGAAGTTCAACCCTCTGCCTGAAGCTGAATGGGTCAAATATGAATTCAAGGAAAAGCTCTTAAGGCTCAATGATATCTTTCCTGAGGGGATAGAAATCCCCAAAATTTATATAGGTAAACAGATCATCCATTTGCCGACTTTGAAGACTCATGGCCATTCGGTAACTACAGGCGCGGTTAAAAACGCTTTTGGCGGGCTTTTAAAAGAGGTCAGGCATTATGCGCATAAATATATTCACGAGGTTTTAGTCGACCTGATGATTATGCAAAAAGAGCTTCATCCTGGTATAATTGCGGTTATGGATGGAACAGTGTGCGGAGATGGAGCAGGTCCCAGGACGATGCAGCCGAAGATAAAAAATTACATCTTAGCTTCAAATGATTCCGTGGCGCTGGATGCCATAGCAGCTAAGATGATGGGGTTTGACCCATTACGGATTCCTTACATTAGACTGTGCCAGGAGAAAGGATTAGGAGTGGGCGATCCAAAAGACATAGAGATAACAGGCGAAGACATATCCTCAGTTAATTTCGGGTTTAAGACCAGGAAAAGCTTCGTGATCTGGGGGGACCAGATGTTGAGGCTTGGTCCTTTGAAGTTCCTGGAAGAAATCGCCTTAAAATCCCCTCTGGTTTTCTGGGCACCTTTAGCTTCCAATCTTTATCATGATTTTCTCTGGTATCCCCTGATCGGCAGGGCAAGGATAAACCAGTTTAAGAAAACCGAGTGGGGGAAGCTGTTTGACAGATATTAAAATAATGTAGGGGCGGGTTTAAAACCCGCCCCTACTGTTTTTTTTAGTTGCGTAGGGGTGGAGCTTGTCTCCACCCTTCTTCCTCGGGACCTCCAATTGGACGCCCCAACGATGTGCTTAAATTGGTATAGAATGTTTGCCTTTTAAATCACGTATTATATTTAAAGAGCCGAATCAAACCGATTAGGTATTTTTTAAAACAACCGATATTTATATATAACTATGAGTTACAATTATCGCTCTTATAATCTGGGCTGGGGCGGAGGCCTGACCAGAGGGGTAAAATCGCTTCTGCTGGTTAACGGAATAGTTTATTTGGCCCAGCTTTTCTTAGGCAGCAAGCTCCTTCATATATTCGGGCTTACTCCTGCCCTGGTTAAGGAAGGGTATGTCTGGCAGCTTTTCACTTATATGTTTTTGCACGGTGGTCTTTTTCATATTCTTTTCAATATGTTCGCACTTTACATCTTTGGAGGGGATATCGAGAGAGCCTGGGGCACAAAGGAGTTCATCAAATATTATTTCATAACCGGAGTCGGAGCAGGAGTGGCAAGTTTTCTTTTATCCTTTAATTCCTCAGTTATCACCATCGGAGCTTCAGGCGCTATTTTCGGGCTTTTAGTCGCTTTTGCACTGATGTTTCCGGAGAGGATAATTTATCTTTATTTTCTCTTTCCGATCAAAGCCAAGTATTTAGCTTTGCTTTTCGGGGGGATCGAGCTTTTAGCCTCTTTTCGCTATACCGGGGATGGGATTGGCCATTTTGCACATTTAGGGGGGATGGTGGTCGGATATTTATATCTCAAGGTTGACTGGAGAATCAAAAGCTTTTTCCGATACTTAGGAGATATAGGGCATAACTTTAAAGTCAAAGCCTCCGAGAAAAAAAGAAAGAAGACCGAGAGGCTAATGTCAAAGGTTGACCAGATCCTGGATAGGATCAACCAGGTGGGTTATCAGAATCTGACCAGAGAGGAGAAAAAGCTCTTAGAGGAAGCCAGCCATAGATTGTCAGATGAGAAGAAGGAATCTAAATAGGGAGGGTTGCCATGCCCAATAAAATCTTAGTAGCGGATGATAGCCAGACTATCCGCAGCGTGGCTGAATTTCTGCTCCGCCAGAAAGGGTATGAGGTTTTTCTGGCTCAGAATGGAGAAGAGGCTTTTACCCTGATTAAGAAAATTTCACCAGACTTGGTGCTTCTGGATAATTCCATGCCGCTCAAAGACGGGTTTACCCTGTGTCAGGATCTTAAAAACGACTATGCTCTGAAAAATATCCCGGTGGTTATGCTGCTTAATTCCAGAGAATCAGTCAACCAGGAAGGGTTTAAAACCTCAGGCTGTGAGTCTTTTATCCTCAAGCCTTTTTCTCCCAGAGAATTTTTGGAGAAGGTGGAAGAATCTCTAAAGAAAACCGAAAAAACCTCTCAGGTCAAAATCGAAGAGATGAATCTAATAAAGGAGCCAGAGGCATATCCGAGTGGTGTAGACAGGGTGCCAGAATCTGTACAGGACAAATCCGTGTTCGAACCCCGCGTGGAACAATTCACCTCTGACGAAGGAGAGAAGATAACTCAGCCGAAAATCAAGCAAGAGGATAGTTACGAAAAATTCGTCTCCGAGTTCAAAAAAGAAATGGAAGGGATGGAAGAAGACGAACCGATGGTCTACCAGGAGATGAAAGTGGAGACACCGGGGGAGCAAAAACCAGAAGTCAGATCCGTTGAGACAGTAAGAGTCAAAGATTTGGATTTTGAGAACCTGACCCGGAGGATAGTCAGTGAGGTCTCAGCCAGAGTTGCGGAAAAGATCGCCGAGAAAATCGACGCTCAGGAAATAAAGCAGATGATAAAGGAAAAGATCGAGGAGCTGGTGTAAACCATGTCTTTGATCGTTGTGTCAGGAGCTCTTCTCCTGACACAATGTCAATAAATAACCGACAGGAGTAGCTCCTGACGGAACAGAAAAAGACAGTTACTTTTCCTCATTTTTGATCCCTCCTTTTTCTACTTGAGTTTATAAATTTCATACCTGTCAGGGGAGGAGCAGAAAAAGGCGATAGCCGCGTTCTTAGAAAAAATCCCTCTTAAACCGAAAAAGTCATTATACCAAACCTGATCTCCATTCATATTATACAGGAATACTCGATCGGTATAGACTGTCCTGTATTGCCTTTCAAGTGTAGTAGCACGTTCAGTTATCTTTTCAGTCCCGATGGGAACCCTCGTTCTAATTATAAGATACTCACCATCGTCGGAGAACAGTAATTGCGTGATGGCTATGTCCTTCGGAAGCTCTTTTTCATAGACTGTTGAACCGTCCTTGGTTTTTATCAATCTGATAAGGTTACCGCCGCCTATGGCTACGTAATCTGCTTGTGGCGAAAAACAAAATAAACCAAAAGAGAAGAGAGATACATCATTAAAATTCAACCCTTTTCCTTCTTTGTCGTATAGTGCAAGGGTAACACTAGCTAAGTCACGGTGTTCTCCTTTCTTTGGCGGGGTTTCTCCCGCGATGGCGTAAGCCTTGAAGATCAAGTATTCGCCTTTTTTTGAAATAGCGATATTTCCGATTTGGCTCTCATCCACTTTTCTTCGCCAGAGTTCAATGCCATTCTTATCAAATAGGATAACCCAAACATCGGCTTTAAAAGAAAGCACCCCGGTCGCTGGCTTTGCTCTATCTGCCACTAGGACAGATAGATATTCACCATCATCAGAGAATGCCAGATTTGCAATTCTGTTCCCCCAGCCAAGTTCACCGAAAATAGGAACTGTTTTCATTTCTCCGTTTGGGCTATAGAAATCGATAGCTCCGTAGGCGATTCTGGTTTCTACTGCTGATCCATCTTTATCCGAAATAAATAATCGGTCCTCCCAATCCTTTCCTTCAACAAGACCTTTTATTTTATATATTTCTTCCCCTCTGTCGTTGAGTATGGTGTATTCTTGCTCTACAATGTAATCGACGTCGGCGGATTTGCCGATGTAATCATAAAGTGCGACAAAGTTGCCTCTCTTGGACAGAATTGCTGTTCTTCCATAGTATTCTTCTCCTTCTCTTCGTGTATTAGATTGCAAGGGTTTTCGAGAAACTATTCTGCCGGTTTCGTCAAGAAACTGCACCTCATCTTCGAGCACAATTACTTTTGGATAGACTTCTACTTGCCCACCCTTGACCACACTGCCTAAAGCCATTCCTTTTATGAGTTTGTCATATGTCTTTTCCTGTATCTTAACATAAGTTACTTCTTTCTCTCCTGCATTGACAATAGAAGACCCACCAAGATGCATCAAAAGAAAACTTAAGAGGAATAATATTAGGCATAACGATTTGATTTTTAAAATAGTCACAATCAACCTCCTTTAAATTAAAGTTAATAAATCCCACGTAGCTCCATTTTTGCCAATTGCACCGCCTCCTTACATCTCAGGTCACCTAAGGGTAACAAACTGAAAAATGATTAGCCTCTGCACAGAGTTCAAACTATTTATAAATCACTTATTCTTGAAAATCCAAAATAAATATGGAAGAATTCTTTCTATTAAAATTCCAAAAATCTCTATGTAGCCCGTCTATTGAGAGCTATTCTTTTAACTTAACGTAAACTAAACCTCTTATTTTCGCTTGTCAAGTATTTTGATCGTTGTGTCAGGAGTAGCTCCTAACGAAACAGAATAAATCCCTGCATTTTCCAATAAACCCTAAATTTTCCTTGACTTCAATCCGTATTTTTAATAATTGGACTTAAATTAAAGGAGGATACCTGAATAACGTCTCACTTTTAGCGGCTTTTACGGGGGGTATAATCTCATTCATCTCGCCATGCGTGCTGCCTTTGATACCAGGGTATTTATCTTTCATCTCCGGGCTGACTTTAGAGGAGCTTCAGAAAAAAGAGGACAAGCTTGAAACCCTGAAGAAAACCAGCTTAAACTCGCTTTTTTTCATCCTCGGATTTTCTGTAATTTTTGTGCTTTTAGGGGCATCAGCCTCTTTTCTGGGGAAATTCCTTATCTCGAAAATATCCATTTTCAATAAAATCGCCGGCGTCATAATCTTTATTTTTGGATTCCATCTGGTCGGAATCTTCAGGATACCCTGGCTGGATTATGAGAAAAGAATTCATGCCCGGAAAAAAGGGGTGGGCTTGTTAGAGTCTTTTTTGATCGGTCTGGCTTTTGCCTTTGGCTGGAGCCCCTGCATTGGGCCGATTTTAGCTGGGATTCTGGTGTTAGCTTCCAATCAAAAAACCATTACCCAGGGGATGGGCTTGCTCTTAGCTTATTCCTTAGGTTTAGGTATACCCTTTTTGATAACCGGGATCGGATTTAACCTTTTCCTGGAATTTTTCGCTAAAGTGAAAAAGTATTTCAGAATCATTGAGACCATCAGCGGAGTCTTCCTTATGATCATCGGGGTTTTGATCTTTTTCAACGCAATGGGTTACCTTTCAGCGATTCTGGTACGCCTTTTCCCTGGACTTTTGAAAGGATGAGTCATCCTTACAGGAAAAGTATGTCACGTGCGTTGGTGCTATAACTTTAGCTTTACCCATGAAAAATAAAAAAAGAGACAACCTTTGTCTGGCAAACCTAAAGGTTCGAACTCCAGTATTTTATCCTGATAGATTTTTTCACGGGTTTCTTTTCAGTTCTTTAACAGTATTATCACTCATAATTTTCAGCGGAGTTACTATGGCAGTTGAGTTTGGACCTGTCTTCCCTCAAAAGGTAAAGGATTTCGAAAAATCAGGTGAAGCAAAGTCATTTGACCGGAAGAATCTATATGATTATCTGGACGGGGGTGCTGAACTTTACCTCGCTTACGATTTTCAGAAACTTCTGGTCCAAGAGTATAATGCCGGTGAAAAATCCATTACTGCTGAGATATACACGATGGGAACCACGGAGGATGCTTTTGGGCTTTACTCTCTGGACCAGGAAGGGGAAAATGTTCAGATCGGAGACCGGGCAAGCTACGGCTCAGGCCTTTTGAAGTTCTGGAAATTCATGTATTTTGTGCGGATAACAGATATGAGCGGAAACGATCAGTCTAAAGAAGCAATTCTTGAGTTGGGTAAGAAAGTCCTGCAAAATATATACCTGGAAACAAAGCTGCCGGAACTTCTGTCCAGGCTACCAAGGGAAGGCTTGGTTCCAAATTCCGAAAAGTTTTTCCACAAGCAGATTATCTTGAATAATCTCTATTTTCTTTCCACTGAGAATTTGCTGAACCTGAGCGAAAAAACCTCTGCGGTGATGGGAGATTATCTTTTAGGAAAGATGAACCTGAAGCTCCTTCTGGTCATTTATCCAGATACCTCCTCAGCTAAATCTACTTTTGAAAACTTTTGCACAAAATATCTCAAGGTCAAGCCTTCAGGTAACAGGATAATTCAGAAGGTAGAGGAGGGTAAATTCGTAGGAGCCGAGCTTGAGAAAAACTACTTGTGGCTTACTTTTGAAAGCAAAGATGAAAAGGCAACTGGAGCCTTTTTACGAAACTTAAAAATGAGGTAACCAATTGACTAAAAAAGAGAAAATATCTTTTACCCGGCGAGATTTTTTAAAGGGAACGACTTTAACCACCTTAGGGGTCGCTCTGGGGCTGGTATCTCCTGAGGTCTTGTCTTCTCAGGAGGAGAAAAAAGAGAGGGTGGTACTGGTACGGGATAAAAATGTTCAGGACAAAGATTTGAAAGTGGATAAAAATCTCCTTTCTAAAATGTTTGATTCCGGGATGTCGAATTTAGGTAGTGAGGATGACCCTTTGAAGGTCTGGAGAAATCTTTTCAGCTCTAAAGATACAGTCGGAATCAAGATTAACTTAATGATGACACCTACGCATAAGGAGTTAATCGAGCTTATTTTTGCTAACCTGCTGAAAGCTGGCGTAGAGGACAAGAATATCTACGTCTGGGACAGGGACAAAGTGGGAATAGGCTCCGCAGAGATGCATTCCCGACCAAAGAATTTTGGATCTGCCAAAGACCACCTGAGCAATGTCATAAAGAAATCTACTGCTTTGATCAACGTTCCCGGGATGAAAAGCCACTGGCTTTCCGGGGCAGCCTTTTCCATCAAGAACTGGGCTGGTGCAGTTGACAATGCAGTTGAATATCATACTGAGGACTGCTGTTCCTCCTTTGGAGCTTTGTGCGCCAATCCGGAGATAAAATCAAAATGCCGGCTTATTATTCTGGACGGGCTGAGACCTTTGTTCAACGGAGGACCTCAGGTCGACCCAAAGTATTTGTGGAATTATAATGGCTTGATCTTAGGATTTGACCATGTGGCAGTCGACACAGTGGCTCTGAAGATTATCCAGAGCAAAAGAGACGAGTACCGGGGAGAGAAATGGGTCTTAAACCCTCCGCCTCTTCATATACCTTTAGCGGATACAAAATACAAAGCCGGAACAAGTGACTTGAATAAAATCGAATTAATCAAATCAGGCTGGCAGGAAGGGGTTTTGATATGAGAAGAAGAGATTTCATCAAAAGCTCTTTGGGTTTGGGAGCGGCATTAGGTTTTTCATCTTTTCTCCCGCTTGATTCTTTTGGAGAAAAACTCCAGAAAACAACTACCCCAGATTTAGCTGTAGCCACAGGAGGTGCTCCTGGGCCTATGGTTAGAAAAACCATAGAGCTTTTGGGCGGGATGAAAAATTTCGTGTCCACAGGAGATGTTGTGGTGGTTAAGCCCAACATCGGATGGGACAGGAAGCCTGAGCTGGCAGCTAATACCAATCCTGAGGTTGTCTCTGAAGTGATAAAAATGTGTTTGGAGGCCGGAGCAAAAAAGGTCAAGGTTTTTGACCGCTCCTGTAATGCGGCTCAGAGGTGCTATGAGAGCAGCGGGATTAAAAAGGCAGCCTCTGACGCAGGGGCTGAGGTCAGTTATACCTTGGATCCACTTTTTAAGGAGACCAGACTCCCTCAGAGTGTCCTGCTGAAATCCTGGGCAGTTTATAAACTTGCTTTAGAATGCGATGTTTTGATTAATATCCCGATTGCCAAACATCACGGCTTATCTAGGCTAACTCTGGGGATGAAGAATCTGATGGGAATTTTAGGCGGTGACCGGGGAAATATCCATCAGAGCATCGATGAGAAATTAGCTGACATTGCCAATTTCATAAAGCCGAAACTAACCATCCTGGATGCTTACCGCATACTTGTAGATAAAGGTCCCACCGGCGGAAATCCTAAGGATGTCAGACTGACCAAGACTGTAATTGCAGGTAGAAACATTGCCTCGGTCGATGCTTACGGGACCACCCTTTTTGGTTTGAAACCAGCGGATTTGCCCTGTATTGTTTTGGGTAATAAGTTTGGTCTGGGGGAGATCGATTTGAGCAAGCTGGCAATTGAGAAATACAGCTTTGCTTCTTAAGGAAGCGTAGGGGTGGAGCTTGTTGAGCTTTGCGAAATCCCGCTTAGCGGGGCCTCCACCCGTCCACCTTGGGCGGAGATAAACTCCGCCCCTACGCAAGTTCTTTGTTTTTAGCTTTTCGCGAAGACCAAATAGCGAACAGCGAACTATCCTTGTTCCCGCTGGATGTTATCATCCAGCGGTCGAGCCAGGCGGATGATAACATCCGCCGTGGAGCAGGATAATTTAATTGAAAACTCTAAGACGTATTTCACAGATCATTTTTCTCCTTTTTTTCTTTTACCTTTTCTTAAGGGCAAGTTTTCCTTTATCCCTGAAAATCCCGGTTGATCTTTACTTAAGAGCTGACCCGCTTATTGCCCTTTCTTCGATGTTATCGGACAAAGTCATCCTCAGCACCTTTATCTTCTCCCTTTTTTTCGTTTTTTTGACCATACCCTTGGGCAGGGTTTTCTGCGGCTGGGTTTGCCCCTTAGGAGTAAGTCTGGATATCTTCAGCCATGTCTTCAAAAATAAAGCGGGAAAAAGTTTTAAAAAGCTTTTATCCTTAAAATATTATATTCTGATTTTTCTTTTATTGGGAGCAATTTTCTCCTCTCAGCTGATCTGGTTTTTAGACCCGATTGCCTTATATAACCGCTCTTTAACCCTCTCTCTTTTTCCGATAGTAACTGGCTTTTTTGCCCTGGTCTTTGACCATCTGTTTCAGTTGACGTTTCTTCAAGGATTCCTCAGCAAAATACAGCTTTTTTTCACCTCTACCCTTCTGCCCAACCAGGTCAATTTCTTCAGGATGTCTTCTCTGGTTTTGATAATAATCCTGACTATTTTTCTTTTAGAATTTATCTCCAGGAGATTCTGGTGCAGAAATTTATGTCCGCTGGGAGCGCTCTATGCCTTCCTGTCCAAATTTCAGATTTTGAAAAGGAGAGTAACAGAAGAGTGCACCGATTGCGGCATTTGCAAAGACCTGTGCAAGATGGATGCGATTGAAGACGATTTCAAAAAGACTCTGGACAGGGAATGTGTCCTGTGCTACGATTGCGTGAAGGACTGCCCTGCAAACGTTACTAAGATAAACTTCAAGGGAAAGTTTAAACCCCAGAGGTTCGACCTCACACGTAGAAAAGTCTTAACCTCATCAGCTCTAAGTTTAGCCTCAGTTGCCCTTTTGAAAACGAGTTTCAAAGATAGGAATATGAAAACGGGTTTAATCCGGCCTCCAGGCTCAAGGCTTGAGCATGAATTCTTAGACCGATGTATTCGCTGTAATGAATGTATAAAAGTCTGCTCAACTTCGGGAAATTTTCTGCAGCCCGCATTTCTGGAGGGTGGATTAGAGGCTTTCTGGACCCCGGTCGGATATGCCCGCACAGGCTATTGCGAATATAACTGTGTTATGTGCACCCAGGTCTGTCCCACCCAGGCGATTCATCCTTTAGATGAGGCTACTAAGAAAAAAACGGTCATCGGCTTGGCTTTTATCGACCGGAGTAAGTGTCTCCCTTGGTATAAGAACGTTAACTGTCTGGTCTGCGAGGAGCACTGCCCGGTACCTGATAAGGCGATCATTTTGAAAGAGGAAGAGGTAATTCATTATGACGGGACTTTGAAGAAGGTCAAAAGACCTTATGTGGTAGAAAATTTATGCATCGGGTGCGGTATCTGCGAGACCAAATGCCCGGTTGAAGGAAAATCCGC